>NZ_SGSS01000045.1:0-13730 GCF_004209135.1 Acinetobacter sp. WCHAc060006
AGTTGATTGAAAAAATTAATCATTTATCTTGGTTTGAAAAAGGAATAGAGTTTTTAAAGATAAATGATAGTAGTTGCCCATTTTGTAATAAAAATATTGATGATGATTTAAAGCTTCTTATTAATAAGAGTATTGATCAAAGTTATAAGGATAAAAAGGAAAAAATCCAAGAGTATTATGAAAATTATATAAAAAATTCTGATGATTTGATTGAAACTCTTACAGCTAAACTAAGTGTTTTAGCCTGTGAAGTTGATGTGTCAAATGCGCAGAAAAATCTTGAAATTATTGATTTAAAACTGAAAGAAAATCTTAAACTTATCAAAGTTAAGTTGGAAAATTTAAATCAGATAGTAACTCTTGAAAAATTTTCAGATTTAATCAATGAGCTTAATCTTGATATTGAAAAATATAATGGATTAGTTGAAAAACATAATCAATTAATTTTGAATCGAAAAAGTAAAGAAATTGAACTCAAGAATCAGTTGTGGAACTTTATTCTTCTCGAATTAGATGGCTATATAGAGTCATATAAAAATAACAATGATGAATTAAATACAAAAATTATTGAAGCTAAAGCTCAGGTGCAAGCAAATATTGATTCAATCAAAAAGCTTAATTTGGAAAAAGCACAATGGGCTGCAAAAGCATCAGTTACAGAAGCAACTTGTATCGCAATCAATAAACTTTTAGGCGATTTTGGGTTTAATAGTTTTAGTTTGGATTTTATTCCAGAGAGTGGACATTACCAAATAATCAGAGAGGATGGTTCAGAGGCTAAAAATACACTAAGTGAAGGGGAAAAGACTTTCATTACTTTTTTGTATTTTTATCATTTAATTCAGGGTGGTGAAACAACAGAGAGTATTTCTAATAATAAAATAGTTGTAATCGATGATCCTATTTCAAGTCTTGATAGTGAAATTATTTTTATTGTAAGTACGTTATTAAAAGGGTTGTATAGGGATGTATTAGATGAGTCATCAACTATAAGGCAACTATTTATATTAACGCATAATATATATTTTAATTCAGAGGTTACTTCATTTAGAGGTGGAAAAGGTTTTGATAAGAAAAACGTGAGCTATTATTTGGTTAAAAAAAATAAAGGAAATAGTAAAATTGATTACTATGAAAAAAATCCTATTATTAATTCTTATGAATACTTGTGGAGTGAGTACAGGAATCTAGAAAATAATAGCGTTATTGGTGTGCAAAATATTATGAGGCGAATACTTGAAAATTACTTCAAGTATTGGGGGAATAGCGGTTTAAATCAAATTGTGGATAAATTTGAAGGGCAGGAGAAAGTTCTAGTCAATTCACTGATTGATTGGATGCATTCAGGATCACATAATATTTTTGATGATTATAACTTATCAACGCAATCAACAGATATTGATCAATATAAGTTAGTTTTCAGAAAGGTCTTTGAGCATACTCAACAACTTGGACACTACAATATGATGATGAGGATTGAAGAGGAACAACTAACTTAGAGGGTTGTATAAATTTTCACCACAAATAAGATGCATCTTAATTGGTCTTAATACGTATCTTTGCTATATCAAATTTATGCTTTCTTTAAGTTGTAACAGTGCCACCTAAACAGAAAAATTTCCATTTCTGTAGCACTTAATCCTTAAATCGAATCTTTGCCAAAACGCTTCTTCAACTTATTGATATAACGCTTAAACGGCCAAGTGAACTGCTTTACAAAGCTATTGGGAATCTTATAGCCCACAGTCCCGTAAACACTTGCCAAATGATTTGGCATATATACAGACTTAAACACCACATCATAAAGTGGAATAAAAGCAGCATAATTCTTATCAATCGCAGGCTTTTCCGAAGAATGATGCCAATGATGAAACTCAGGTGTAGCAATGATCCAGCGCAAATACGGAAAGCGAAAACGCACATTCGAATGAATAAAAATCGCGTGAAAAGAAATAAACACCAAATATGCAAATACAGCAGAAGTATGAAAACCTAAAAGAAAAATAGGCAAAGTAGCAATAAAGCGCGTCATTAAAACTTCAACAATGTGCAAACGAGAAGACGCCAGCCAATCCATTTGCTCCGTAGAATGGTGAATAGCATGAAAACGCCATAAAAAATTCACCTCATGCATAGCACGGTGCAGCCAATAGGTTGTGAAATCCACCACAATTAATAGCTCAATAAACTGTAGCCACATCGGCTGCGCTTGCACCCAAGGAACAATTGGGTTAGAAGGGAGGTGCGTAATCCAATATTGAATTGGCATTACGGTTAAAAACGAAAACAGCTGAATCCCCACATGGCTAAACATAAAATACTTCATGTCTGTCACCCAGCCTACACGCAATAACTTTTGTTCCTTATTTTTGGCAAAAAAACCTTCAAGCGGAATAAACACAGCCGCCAAAATAATCAGCGTAATCACAAAATAATCAAAACCTGCATAAAATGGCAAAGCAGGAAGCGTAGGTGCTTTAATTAAGCCACAGCCCAAAACCACAGCCAGCAAACTAAAACACAGCCCATAAAAACCATATCTATTTTGCTTAATAATGGCGCTATAAGCCCCAAAACCAGCAGCCAGAACAATTCCCGCCAAAAGCGTGTAATAAAACACATCATAATGCTTGCTATAGAGTGGGCGTAATTCGGGGGTGGTTAGTACACTAGGAAACAAAAAGCACAAAGCTGCAAATATGCCTAAAAGCCCTAAGGACATGGACATAAACGCACTGATTTTGCCTTGGCCAGCTTGAAGTTCAAGATTCTCAAATTTATGTCGCAGATGATCGGTCATTGTTATTCTTTATATCGTGATTGTTATTGGTTTTATGCGGTATGCTTAATTTAAACACGGTCGAATTATATACGAAATTGTGCGATGAAATCGCATGCTAAAAAATTTTAGGCTGTACGCATCACCAAGATGTACTGCCAAAACAGAGTTTAATTTCAACATATTTCCCAGAAAATCAAACGCTAAAGCCCACGTTAGGGCGGAAAATAAATCATTTGTGCTGATTGTGTATACAGAGTTGAAAATTTTTTAATTCAATATAAGATATATCTTAATAAATCTTAAGGTGTATCTTTGCGATGTCAAATTCAGACCTTTTGGACGTTAGTGATAGTCCAGTTAAAACCCGAAAACGCCTGTTTGAAGCAGGGCACATGAAACTGCTGGTGCTACATCTCATCTCCCAAGCACCTAAGTTCAGCTACGATATTATCAAAGATGTCGGCGCAATCGTAGGCGGTGGCTACAGCCCAAGCACAGGTACAATTTACCCAACGCTGAATTACCTAGAAGAACAGCAATACATATATGCAGAACTAAATGCCGAAGACCGTAAACAATACAGCGTTACGCAGTCAGGCTTAGCACATCTAGATGCAGAAAAAGCCACAGTAGAGAAAATCCTGTGCCGTTTTGATACCCGCAAGCAAATTCATAACAATGAACAATACGTTGACATCAAGCGTGCGATGGAAAACCTAAAAGCATCACTACGCATCAAAATTCAGCACTGTGAACTGACACCTGAACAGGTGTATGCCATTGCAGAAAAAATCGATCAGGCGGCCGTCGAAATCAGCCGTATGGAGGTGTCTTAGTGAAACAGCATCAATATGAAATTACACTCAAACACATTGCGGATGCACAGGGCAATCCATCGACCTATACAGAAGCTTTGCAGTTTAATGCCTACAACCATGATGACCTGTTTAAGGTGCTGGAGCATTTGACCAAAGCGCAATTATTAGATGATGAAAAGACCAAAGCCTTTGCCGTGGGTCTGAAACTATTTGGTGAAACTTTGTTGGAAAATAAAGACCATCCTTTATTTAAAGATTTCATGCCGTATTTTGGTCAGTTTATGAAAACACTGAAACAAACCGTAAAAGCCCAGAACTCAGCCCAAGACGAACAATAGGTATTTACAGATGAATCAACTCCCAAAATTTCATCCCAAACACATGACTTGGCTGATGCCCCTAATCTTGTCCGGCATTATGAGCGGTTCAATTTCCTGCTTTAACATGCTGATGAATAAAGGCTTAGTTGAAGGTTTTCTTGGCATGTGGCTGCGCGCATGGAGCATGTCGTGGATGATGGCCTTTCCGCTCATTTTGATCGTGTTGCCATTGGTGCGTAATACGTTAATGAAGTTTGTACGCCTGCCGAATGAACCGACCTCCAAATAACAGTTAGGAAATTTGCTTAGTCATTGTCTGAGTGTGACTGCATCGCGCTTAGAATGATGGCTGTTAATTCAGAAAGTGATTTGACACCTGCAATACGTTGAATCACTTGCCCGCGATAAAACACTAAGGTTGAAGGCAGTCCATAAACCTTATAACGCAAGGTCAGTATCGGTGAGGAATCAACATTCACCTTGCCAAATTTGAGCCGTGCATGCTGCGAAGACATTTGGCTTGCACATTGTTCAAATACAGGGAAGTTCTGTACACATGGCGCGCACCAGTCTGCATAGAAGCGAATCACGGCAAAACCATCGAACCATTCATAGTCTTTAGCGTTATCTTTATTGTATTCAACGATCTGAGACATGCTTGGCCTATTATTCATTTACGAAATACAGTACAGATTATACATAAGTCCATGTTTATTCATTCTGCGCCATTTCTATGTTCAAATAGTGCAGAGATAGATGAATAGTCAATAATTGAAAAGGAAAAACAATGTCACAGCAAAGCATGCAGCAGGTCATTATTACTGAACCGGGCGGTGTTGAAAAACTGGCCTATGAAAGTGTTGCCATCCCAGAGGCGAAAGCGGATGAAGTGTTGGTAAAAGTGCATGCCTTTGGCATCAACCGTCCGGATATTTTGCAGCGCCAAGGCTTGTACCCAATGCCGAAAGGCGTAACGCCAGTACCGGGTTTAGAGGTTGCAGGCGAAGTAGTTGCTGTGGGTGCGGATGTCACTTTGTTTAAGGTGGGTGATAAAGTTTGTGGTCTGACCAATGGCGGCGGTTATGCGGAATATTGCGTAGTACCTGAAAGCCAAACCATTCGTATTCCTGAAGGGGTGAGCTTTACTCAAGCGGCAGCCATTCCTGAAACCTTCTTTACCGTATGGGCCAATGTATTTCAAATGGCGCATGCCAAAGCAGGTGAAACCGTACTGGTGCATGGTGGCGCAAGCGGTATTGGCACCACTGCGCTAATGTTATGTAAATCTTTGGGTCTAAAGTCATTTGCAACCGTGGGTTCAGATGAAAAAGTAGCCGCTATTTCAAATTTAACCACAGCCATTAACTATAAAACTCAAGATTTTGAGCAAGTGATTAATGACGCAACCGAGAATGGCGGTGTGGATGTGGTTTTAGATATGGTGGGCGCGCCGTATTTAGAAAAGAACTTGAATCTGCTACGTCGTGACGGCCGTTTAGTCTATATCGCATTCTTGGGTGGTGCAAAAGCCAAAGACGTGAAATTGGGTCAAATCATGATGAAGCGTTTGACTATTACAGGTTCTACGATGCGTGCGCGTAATACCGCAGAAAAGGCCGAAATTGCACAAGGCTTGCAACAGCATGTGGCACCGCTATGGGCAAAAGGCGAGTGCCTACCAATGATCTATAAGACATTTAATTTTGATCAAATTCAAGAAGCACATGCGTGTATGGATACGGGTGAGCATATTGGAAAAGTTGTGGTAAATGTGACTGCATAAATGAGCAAAAACTGAATAAAAGCCAGCTCTTTGAGCTGGCTTTTGTTTTTTATAAGAAAGTGTGAGGTGCGTCAAATTATGTGCTTAAAATAAATCATAAAATTTGCCAAAAAGTAAAAAAAATGCAAATTATTCGACACAACCTGTCCAAAGTTTTGTATAAATTAGGTAATTAATAAATCACACTATTTTTTGAAGTTTTGTGTTAAATCACATTCAGGGAGGGATTATGAAAATTATTCCAAATGCTTACACGGATTTGCATAGTGGTCGAGCTTTAAAGCGTCTACATAAAGGAATTATACGCAATAAAGTGGTCGTGCGAGATTTGCATAAACTCTATAAAGCTATGTTGCATCTAGAGCGATATATTGACCGTTTAGCACAAAATTAAAGCCCAGCTTCATGTGAGTTTAGGTGTCTTGGGATTAAATCGGGTAGGTTGTCGCTAAAAATAACGCTATTTAAAAAGCGTATTAAAAAGAGATTGTATGAAAGAAAATCCTTCGACGCATGAACGTCTTGCTGAGCGTTTGGCCAGTATACTGACCAAGCTAAATGCAGGAGCACGTTTGTCGATTAAAGAGTTGGCGCTTGAATATTCGGTCAGCACAAGAACGATTAGTCGTGACTTTGATCGTATGAGTAGTAATTTACCACTCTTACAAGATGACCAAAGCAAAAAATTCTATTTAGACCCTGCTTATTTAACCAAAGTTAAGCCTCACGATTTTAAGCAGTTCGCTCAAATTTCAGGGGTAGAGCAATTGTATCCCTCATTAGATTTTCCTTTTTTAAAGGAACTGTTAAATCAGCAGGCATCAGAGGTGTATAGCGCTAAAGGTTACGAATATGAAGATGCCTCACTGTATATTGAATTATTTCAAAGCTTAAGTAGTGCTATACAGCAGCATCGTCAAATTGGTTTTTTATATAAAAATGAACCTAAATTGGTACGGCCTTATCGTTTAATTCATCATCATGGTAGTTGGTATTTGGCGGCTGTCCGTAAAGGACAATTAAGAACCTATCGTTTAAGCCACATGCAACTACAAACGACCAAGCATGAATACGAGACATTTCTTCCAGATCATACTGTATTAAGCAGTTTGCAAGATGAAGACAGTATTTGGTTTGGCCAAGACAAGTTTGAGGTGCAGATTAAAGTTGCTGCGAATATTGCAAGTTATTTTAAGCAACGACGCTTGTTGCCAGAGCAACAGACTTTACAAGAGCTGGAAGATGGGGCATTAATTTTAAGTTGTCAGATTGCACATACCATGCAACTGTTGCCTTTAATACGTTTTTGGATACCAGGCTTATCCATTTTACAGCCAGAAAGTTTAAGGCAAGAACTTAAACAGAGTTTGATGATGTATTTGCAAGATCAATGTGCTTAGCTATAAATGTTGAAATTATTTCAAAATAAATAAAATTTTAACTGTTTTTCCACAGCATCCGTAAGGGTGCTTTTTTTATGCGTTCAAAACGAAGAAGGGGGATTGACCAATAAAATGATGCGAAAGCCAAATTTTAGGCATAAAAAAACCAGCTTAACGCTGGGTTCTTTATATGCACCAATCAATCTGTAGTAGAAAGATGGTGCCCGAGGCCAGACTCGAACTGGCACGACTTGAAGGTCGGGGGATTTTAAATCCCCTGTGTCTACCGATTTCACCACTCGGGCTTAACAAGATGGAGGCGGAGGTCGGAATCGAACCGGCGTACACGGAGTTGCAGTCCGCTGCATGACCACTCTGCCACCCCGCCATGTCTTGTTGATGCGTATATTAGCAAGCTCAGAAAAAAAAACAATAGCTTGTTCATTCGGATGCGCATAAAAACAGCATATAGCGGAAAATAATTAAAATTATCATGTATTATGTGCAAAATTGATTCATATCATCACTTGGAGATGTGCCGTGGCATTAGTTTTAGATGGTCGTGCATTGGCGAAGCAAATTGAAGCTGACTTGTTAACACGCGTAGAAGCGTTAAAAGAGAAGTCAGGTCGTACCCCAATTCTTGCGACTATTTTGGTAGGTGACGATGGTGCATCTGCAACTTATGTGCGTATGAAAGGAAATGCTTGCCGCCGTGTCGGTATGGATTCATTAAAAGTTGAACTTCCTAAAGAAACCACAACTGAACAATTGCTTGCTGAAATTGAAAAATTAAATGCAAACCCAGATGTTCACGGAATTTTGTTGCAACACCCAGTCCCTGCTCAAATTGATGAACGTGCTTGCTTCGATGCAATCTCGCTTGCAAAAGACGTAGATGGCGTGACTTGCCTAGGTTTTGGCCGTATGGCAATGGGTGAAGCAGCTTACGGTTCAGCTACACCTGCTGGCATCATGACGATTTTGAAAGAAAACAACATCGAAATCGCGGGTAAACATGCGGTTGTTGTGGGTCGTTCTGCTATTTTGGGTAAACCAATGGCTGCAATGCTACTTGAAGCGAATGCAACAGTAACGATTTGCCACTCACGTACACAAGATTTAGCAAGCTTTGTTAAGCAAGCAGACATTATTGTGGGTGCTGTTGGTAAAGCTGAATTGATTCAAAAAGATTGGATCAAACCGGGCGCAGTGGTTGTAGATGCTGGCTTCCATCCACGTGATGGCGGTGGTGTTGGCGATATTCAATTGGTAGGTATTGAAGAAATTGCTTCTGCTTATACGCCAGTTCCAGGCGGTGTAGGCCCTATGACGATTACAACTTTGATTCGTCAAACTGTTGAAGCTGCTGAAAAAGCTTTAGGTTAATGTTTTAATTAAATGATCTTAAAGTCAGAACGGAGTCTTACCGTTGTGACTTATAAATGTAAGAAGCTCGTATGTTACTTTTGTTTCGGCAAAATGAGAAGCGAGCTTCGCAAGAAAACCATTTGTCATCTGCTGAACTCGACATATTTTGTCTTTTGATTAATGTTGTCGCAGAAACAGTGTTAATTTGAATGAGGTCTGCCTCAAACAGCAGCAGATGACGATGTCGTGTATCCAATACGTTTATAAATTCAAATAAAATTATCCCCAAGGCTTAATATGAGCTGTACTTTCCAATTCCCCCAAGCCCCTGAGCACCTCCTTAAAGCACTGCATAATGTGATTCCACACTGTGAATTGCATGCACAGCAATTGCCTGAAACCCTAATTTCTTTGTGGCTGATTCCTCCTGTATTTCCAACGGATAAAATGGATGACGAAGTCATTCGCCGTATTTGGAATGACACGCCGTATTGGATTTTTTGTTGGGCTTCAGGGCTTGCGATGGCGCAGTGGTTGCTGGCAGAACCTCATCATGTTAAAGACAAAGTGGTGTTGGATTTTGGTGCGGGTTCAGGTGTAGTTGCAATTGCTGCCAAAATGGCAGGGGCAAAGCGTGTGATTTGCTGTGATATTGATCAAGTGAGCTTGGATGCTTGTCGTGCAAATGCCGAGTTGAATAATGTTGAGCTTGAATATTTAGATGATCTGTATAAGGCAGAGCAAGTCGATATTCTGTTGGCGGCGGATGTGTTGTATGACCAGTGTAACCGTTTTTTCTTAGATGAGTTTTTAAAGTTTGCGCCAGAGGTTTGGGTAGCAGACAGTCGTGTCAAAAATTTTAGTCATCCAAAGTATGAAAAACTCGATGAGCGTAGTGCAACCACTTGGCCAGATTTGGATGAATCACCTGAGTTTCGCAATGTCAGCTTTTATAAGACGCTCTAAAAAGTGACTGCTGTAAAAAAATAAGACGCCAATGCGTCTTATTTTTTGTGCATTTACTGCATTATGAGCAAGTGTAACGCACCACACGTAAGGTTGCAGGGCGTGCATCTAGTGCATTTTGTGCACCGAGGTTGTCTGTATTACGTAGGTCTGGTGTATTGCTCAGCCCAAAGCTTGCACGAGAGTTGCCAATTTGACGAGCATATTGTTGCGATGTGCTTGCTGGGTTGACAATTTCATTAATACTTAAAATGTTCAGCTTAAATGTACGGTGTTGGCCAAGTACTTTTTGGCAGGCGCGCTGTAATTTATTTTCGTCTAATTGTTGATTTTGTCGTCCAGCCAAGGTGTAAGCCAGCGTCGCACTTGTGGCATTTTGTGCTTCAATTTGATACCCAGCATGGCCATTATAAGTTTGGGGAGTGCTTTGGCAAGCTGCTAAAAATGTGGTGCAACATCCTAAAGTAAACAATTTAAGTGCTATTTTCATGAAGGTCATTTCCAGTCTTGTTATTTCTATGGCTGAGTATGACATAAACAGACCTTAGACTCGATGGCGAAAATGCAGGTGACCTTATAAAAACATGATGCAGTGTGGAAATATGCCACTGCAGTTGAGCAGTGGCAGGGCGCTTAGTGTTCTTTAATTTGAGAATGGTGTTTAGTGTCTTTCATAAAGATATATACCAGCAGTGAAATAAAGATCATCACGGTGACATAAACAAAGAACCACGATTCATGACCTGCTTCTTTAAAGCTGAGCGCAAAGAATTCTGCAGTACCCCCAAAAATTGTATTGGCTAGCGCATAAGGAAGTGCAACACCTAAAGCACGAATATGCGCAGGGAACATCTCTGCTTTTACTACAGCATTAATAGAAGTATAGCCTGTAACAATGATGAGACCTGCTAAACATAACCAAAATGCAGTCCAATAGTCCTGTGTTTGTCCCAAGGCATCAAACAGCACGTATGTAAATAGAACGCCCAATACACCAAAGGCGATCATAATAGGTTTACGACCAATTCTATCAGACAATGCACCTGCAACAGGCTGTAAGCACATGAAAATAAACAGAGCTAAGGTGGTAATTTGCGTTGCGGCGGGTTTGCTAAAGCCTGAAGTATTGACCAAATATTTTTGTAAATAGGTGGTATAGGTATAAAAAGCCAAAGTACCCCCTGCGGTAAGAAAGAGCACCGTAAAAGCTTCTTTAGGATAGTGTTTAAATAAGGAAAGTAAGCCAGATTCAGGTTGGTCTTTTTCTTTTTGTGCATTTTGAAATGATTGTGTTTCGAGTAAGCCACGACGGATACGGAACACCACAACAGCCAAACAAGCACCAATGAAAAATGGGATACGCCATCCCCAATCATGTAGCTGTTGCTCTGTCAGTAGCCATTGCAGTATCAGTAAAACGCAGAGCGCAGTGAGCTGCCCAGCAATTAAGGTCACATACTGGAAACTCGAAAAAAAGCCTCGGTGGTTTTTCTCAGCCATTTCACTTAAATAAGTCGCACTGGCACCATATTCACCGCCAACACTTAGGCCTTGAATTAGCCGTGCGACCACTAAAATAATGGGCGCGAAGATGCCGATTTGGTCATGCGTAGGTGAGATGGCAATCATTAATGAGCCAATACACATGAGCGTAACAGACAGGGTTAAACCCGATTTACGGCCTTTTTTGTCAGAGTAAACTCCCATAATCCATGCACCAATTGGTCGCATGAGGAAACCGACAGCAAAAATGGCTGCTGCTTGGAGGAGTTGGGCAGTTTGGCTACCTTGTGGGAAAAAGGCATGGGCAAAATAGAGTGTGAAGGCAGCATAGACATACCAGTCATACCATTCAACTAAGTTGCCAGCAGAACCACCCAAGATGGATTTAACCCGCGTTTTGGTGTCCAGCGGCGCAGGCTGCATTGCGGTATTCGTCATTGTTATATCCATTTATTTTTGTTTGAAGTTTTATCTTAAGTCTGCTGCTTTACTGGAAAGGTAACGAAATTAAACAAATTGTATATAAAATGTTCATTATGCCGAGGAGGTGTTACATTGAATTGAGCACTTATTTATGCTGAGTGGTGGTAAATATAAGTTGAGTGAATTTTTTCTTAGTGATGGAATGGTGACTTGGGATTGGAAGAATTAAAAAATGCACTGAAAATAACAATAAGAGGAGACGCTTATGCATGATTTATATGACTTGGCGATCATTGGTGGAGGAATCAATGGTGCGGGTATTGCTGCAGATGCGGCAGGACGCGGTTTAAGTGTCTTCTTATGTGAAAAAGATGATTTGGCTTCGCATACTTCTTCTGCGAGTTCTAAATTGATACATGGTGGTTTGCGTTATTTAGAGCATAAAGAATTTCGCTTGGTGCGTGAGGCATTGGCAGAACGTGAAGTGCTGTTAAAGAAAGCCCCACATTTGGTACATCCTATGCGTTTTATTATGCCTCATCAGCCTCATTTAAGGCCTGCATGGCTAATTCGAGCAGGTCTATTTATCTATGATTATTTAGGTAAGCGTGAACAGTTACTCGGGTCAGAACAAGTATTTTTTGAAAGCCCTGACAGCCCGTTAAAAGCGAATTTTAGCCGAGGCTTTGAATATTCCGATTGTACGGTTGATGATGCGCGTCTGGTGGTGGTGAATGCAATGCTGGCACATGAGCATGGCGCTAAAATTATGACGCGAACGATTTGTTTGTCCGCACAGCGTATGGCGGGTGTTTGGGTGCTGGAATTAGAAAAAGATGGACAGCATTTGTGGATAAAAGCCAAGGCATTGGTTAATGCTGCCGGCCCTTGGGTTGCTCAATTTATTCAGCAAAGTCTGGCGCTAAAACCTGCTTATGGTATACGGTTGGTACAAGGTAGTCATATCATTGTGCCTAAGCTGTATGCTCAAAATAAAGCCTTTATTTTGCAAAATCATGATCAACGCATTGTTTTTGCCATTCCGTATTTAAATCAATATACCTTAATAGGTACGACGGATCGTGAGTATACCGGCGACCCTAATACAGTCGAAATCAGCCCTGAAGAAATCAATTATTTATTGGATGTGTCCAATGCACATTTTAAAACACCGCTGACAGCGCTAGATATTATTGCAACTTATTCTGGTGTGCGACCGCTGTGTGATGATGAGTCGGATAACCCAGCTGCGGTTACTCGTGATTATACTTTGGCTCTAGATGTAACTCTTGATGAAGCACCGCTGCTTTCGGTATTTGGTGGGAAGTTGACGACATATCGCAAATTAGCTGAAGCAGCATTAGAACAGTTAAGGCCATTTTTTGGTGATTTGGCACCTCACTGGACGGAAAATTCGTTATTGCCAGGCGCAGAGCAGTTTTCATCTATAGACCAACTTGCGACTGAGATCGGGCATAAAATAAAAGGGCTGGACGAATATACAATACAGCGCTGGGTTTATGCCTACGGCACACGGGTGTGGAGTTTGATCAAGCAAGCTGGATCAGTTTATGAATTGGGGCAGAACTTTGGTCATGGTTTGTATGCGCTAGAAGTCGATTATTTGGTTGAGCATGAGTGGGCAGTGAGTAGTGAAGATATATTAAAACGTAGGACGAAACTGTATTTACAATTTAGTGTGGATGATACGCAGCAATTGGATGATTATTTAACGGCGCTACATGAGCACCGTATGAAAAAGAATGTTGCGTAGTAGATATCTTTATTTACTATTGCGAATTTATTTCTGAAGTCATCAATTTGTTAATCATTGATTGAATTTGTGGAATAGCATCAATTGGATTGAAGTTGTTGGTTTTATTGATGAAATCTGAGCCTATTAACATAGGCTTATATTTAGATTTTCATCTTTCAGCCATTATATATGCGCGCGTAACAAAAATATTGGGTAACTGTGGCACTTTATAATATTTAAAAATTCTATCAGGGAGGCAGGCATCAATTATAATATCATCACCAATCGTAACCCACGCATGAACATTTTGGACGCCAGATCTAATATTGTTTTTGTATTCGTGCGTTAAGTTTTCTAAAGTGACATCAAATTCATCTGTGTGGAAAATTTCAACTTCTCCAAAAACTATTTCAGCATCACAGTTTAGTGCGTTTAACCATGCATATAAAGCTGCAGAAAAATTAATACAAGAGGCTCCTCTATAATTATTTCCAAATTGACTGATAAGAATAGGTAAAATTCTTTCATTTAATAAGAATGATAGTTCTTCAAGTTTTTTATTAGATATTTTTGAATATGGTTTTATGGGAATAATATTTTCAAAATCTAATTTTTTAGATTGTTCC
>NZ_SGSS01000046.1:0-13415 GCF_004209135.1 Acinetobacter sp. WCHAc060006
ACACAGATATATAAGCTTGCGCATTGCAGCACCTAAAGCACACATTTTATTCTTACCCTAGCTTAATAATCGCAACACTGAACTCTGAAGAATCTCGTCGTTTCTTAATTACGTTGTAATGATGATCATGAAGATAAAATCAAAAAATACAGATTTTTGTGTAAATCCTGAGTAGAATTCGACTTATTTTTTCTGCAGTAAAAAGCATCTTCTCACTATGCTGCTTTGCAAGGACGTTTTATGCTCGCGCTAGATATACAACATGTTCGAATGAAACAACACGCCACTGATAAGGCACAAGCGTTGCAATGTCTAGTCGATATCTTGGTCGAAGACCAATTGGTTACACCTGATTATATTCATGGGTTGACCGTGCGCGAACAACAAAGTGCAACGTATTTAGGGCAAGGAATTGCCATTCCGCATGGGACGCCTCAGTCTCGCCAATATATTTTAAAAACTGGGATTCGTCTGGCGCACTTTCCTGAAGGAGTTGTTTGGGACGGTGAAAATAAAATTTATTTAGCAGTAGTGATTGCTGCGAAATCAGATGAGCATTTGCAAGTCTTACAAATTTTGACGCGGGCTTTAATTAATGATGTCGCTGATCAAGTGAAACATGCTCAATCCGCAGAGCAAATTATTGCATTATTACAAGCCCAACCTGCATCTTTGGCATTGCATGAAAATTTAATCGCCACTCAAGTTCCCGCACTTGATGTAGAAGATTTAATTTGGCAGGCAACACAGCTGCTGAAACAGCAAAAAATGGTGGAGTGTGGTTTTCTGTCGGGTTTAAACCTAAACAGCATGATTCATTTAGGGGAGGGGGTCTGGTCGATCACTTCTAACCAGCATGTTTTGAGCCCAGCTGTAAGTTTGGTAAAAGCGGAACAGGTTTTAAGCCATCAGCAGGAAATGCTCAAGACTTTGGTGTGTATTGCCAGTAATGAGCAACTGGATATGCAACGGTTTCAACGGTTAATGGATATTTTGTTTGATACTGAACAAGTTCATATCCTCAACCAAGAGCAAGATAGTCACCAATTGGCGCAGTTAATTGGTGCTGAACTAATTCCTGATTGGCCATCTCGTCGTATTGTCTTAGCTAATGCTCATGGTCTACATGCGCGTCCCGCGACACACTTGGTCAATATGACTAAGAAATTTGCAGGGGATATTCTCGTTGCTGTAGATGAGGGGGCTTACGTTTCGGCAAAAAGTTTAACCAAATTATTAGCCATGGGATGTCGTCGTGGTCAAACTCTGACTTTTATTGCACAACCTGATACCGATGCTGTAGCTGGCTTAGAACAGATTATTGATGCAGTTCAACAGGGCTTAGGAGAAGAGGTTGAAGCTGTTGACTTTGCATCTCATCAGCATAGCAGTAGTGACCCAGTCGTAAATACTTTGGAATTAATGCCTTTTGAATCACATGGCGATACGGGTAGCTGCGGTATTGCGGCATCAACTGGCCTTGCTTTTGGTCCTGCTCATGTGGTGAAGCCACGCGAATTTAGTTATGAACGTCGCGGACAGAGTTTTAAAGCTGAGAATGAAAAGCTCGAAATTGCGCTTCATCAGGTGAAAAATAGCTTACGTCAATTCATTGCACATACTGAATCTACTGCCATTAAGCAGATCTTCATGGCACATTTGGAAATGCTGGATGATCCAGACCTCCTCCAAAGTGTACAACGCGGTTTAAAACAGGGGTTGTCTGCTGCTGCAGCTTGGCATGATCATATTGAAGTGGCTGCTACCGCACAGGCTGCACTTAGCGATCGTTTACTGGCAGAGCGTGCGGCTGATTTAAGGGATATTGGTGAGCGTGTTTTGGCTGCTTTGTGCGGTGTGGCCGATGTCACAGAACCCGAGCAACCTTATATCTTAATTATGCATGATGTTGGTCCAAGTGATGTCGCGCGTCTGAATAAAGATCGCGTTGCAGGCATTTTGACCGCGGTTGGTGGAGCGAGTGCCCATAGTGCTATTGTGGCACGTGCTCTGGCTATTCCAGCAGTCGTAGGTGCGGGTGTAGCTGTTTTAAATATTGAGAGCCATGCCACAGTACTAATTAATGGGGATACTGGTGAGTATGTGGTCTCACCCGAGCAAAGTCAGATTGATCATGCCATTGCAGAGCGCCAACGCCAGCGTGAGTTGCGAGGACAAGCGGAACAGCATTGTTTAGAACCTGCCATCACACTGGATCAACATCAAGTTGAAATCGCAGCCAATATTGGCAAAGTGGGCGCTACCATACAGGCTGTGGCCGATGGGGCAGAAGCAATTGGTTTGCTACGCACAGAATTGGTCTTTATGTCACACAGCAGTGCGCCTGATGAGGCTACACAGGAAGCCGATTATCGGGTGGTGTTAGATGCTTTGGCAGGTCGTCCATTGGTGGTACGTACACTTGATGTGGGCGGAGACAAACCTTTGCCGTATTTGCCTATTGAAAAGGAAGAAAATCCATTCTTGGGCTTACGTGGTATTCGTCTGACTTTACGTAAGCCAGAGTTGTTACGTCAGCAATTGGTTGCTTTACTTAAAGCAGCGGATAATCGCCCATTAAGAATTATGTTTCCGATGATTGGGCGGGTTGAAGAATGGCGAGCAGCAAAAGCAATTTTGGATGAGGTTCGCATACAGCATCCATGTGAAAACTTACAAGTCGGTATTATGATTGAGGTTCCTGCGGCAGCATTGTTGGCTCCAATTCTTGCTCAAGAAGTTGATTTTTTTAGTATTGGAACCAACGATTTGACTCAATATACTCTGGCGATTGACCGTGGTCATCCACTGTTGTCTGCTGAAGCTGATGGCTTACATCCGAGTATTTTGCTATTGATTGATCAAACGGTTCGGGCAGCACATCAGCATGGTAAATGGGTGGGCATTTGTGGTGAATTGGCTGCTGATCCAAAAGCTGTGCCTGTATTGATAGGCTTGGGCGTGGATGAGTTGAGTATGTCGAGTACCAGTATTCCATTGGTGAAGGCGCAAATTCGTGGTTTGAACTATATAAATTGCCAACAGGTCGCACAGCAAGCCTTAACTTGTGACAGTGCGTCTGCCGTACGTGCATTGGTGGAGTAATTACGAATGGCTAAGATATTAAGTATTACTCTGAATCCTGCAATTGACCTCACCGTGCAGTTGGATCAACTAAAAGTTGGCGAGGTCAATCGTCAGTTAACGGCCCAAAGCCATGCAGCAGGTAAAGGCTTAAACGTGGCACAGGTCCTTAAGGATTTGGGACATGAACTGATTGTGAGTGGCTTTTTGGGGCAAGAAAACCGTCAAATTTTTGACCATCATATCCAGCAAGAGCAATTTGATAACCAATTTATTTATGTTGCAGGTGAAACACGGCAAAACATTAAGGTTGCAGAAGCTTCTGGTCAGATGACTGACATCAATGGCAAGGGCTTTTTTGTAGATACCTCAGCAAAACAACAACTACGTGAACGCCTATCTCAACTGATTTTAGAGGTTGATGTGATTGTGATTGCAGGTAGTTTGCCACAAGGTTTTTCTGCAGAAGAGCTTTCGATACTGATTCTATGGTTACAGTCTGCGGGTAAAAAAGTCGCAGTAGATACCAGTGGTGTTGCGTTGAAAGCAGCAATTGCTGCCCATCCTTGGTTGATTAAGCCTAATACAGATGAGTTGACGGAAACCTACCATTTGCCAGCAGAAACGTTTGCAGAACAGCAGCATCTTTTTGCCAGTTTAAATAGTCAGATCGAACATATTGTGGTCTCGATGGGTGAAAACGGAGTGAACTGGTTTCACCGCACGCACCCCCTGCATGCTACTGCACCGAAGGTCACCGTCCAAAGTACGGTGGGTGCGGGAGATTCCTTGTTGGCAGGTATGATTCATGGCTTGTTGAGTTCAACTTCCCCAGAAGAAACATTGAAAACAGCAACCGCAATTGCGAGCAATGCTGTGACCCAAATTGGGTTTGCCCTTCCAGACTTTGCTGTTATTGAAGATTTGAAAGCGCAAATCTCAGTCCAATCATTGAGTTAATACGATGCAAGAGATAAAACATATTTTATTTGTGCCACATAGTCCCGAGCAGCCGATTAATGCAGTGATTTTGGCCAAAAAATTGTCCAAAGCAGCAACAGCACTTGGTATTTCCAATGATGTGGCGACATCAGTTGAGCATCTTGATTTATCAAATGTGATTGATACTGTTGTTTTTGTTGGACAGAAGTCGGCAGATGCGGATCAACTGCGTGACAAGGTTGTGAAAGTCATTGGTTTGAATAATGCACAACACGATGCGATCATGCTTTTGCAACAAGTTTTTGAGCATTCAGATGCTTTAGATGAAACTATTGCAGCCAATGCAGGGGTTACACGGTTTGTCGCCATTACAGCATGTCCAACTGGTGTTGCGCATACGTTTATGGCGGCCGAAGCCTTACAACAAGGTGCAGTAAAGCACGGTTATCAGATTGATGTTGAAACCCAAGGATCGGTTGGGGCTAAAAATATTTTATCGGCAGAAAGTATTGCCAAAGCAGATGTGGTGATCTTAGCAACGGATATTGAGGTCAATACAGATCGCTTTGTAGGCAAACGTGTATATCGCTGCAGTACAGGATTTGCCCTTAAGCAAACGGATAAGACTTTTGCAAATGCAATTGCTGAGGCCAAAGTGCTTGAAACGGGTAAGCAAACAGCCACTAAGACAGAAAATGAAAACAAAGAAAAAACTGGAATTTATAAACACCTTTTAACAGGGGTGTCTTTCATGCTGCCGATGGTGGTGGCGGGCGGTTTGATCATTGCCATCTCGTTTATGTTTGGCCTCAATCCTGTTGAAGGAAGCTTTGCCGCATCCTTAAAGCAAATAGGTGTTGCAGCATTTACTCTTATGGTACCTATGCTGGCAGGTTACATTGCTTATTCTATTGCGGATCGCCCGGGTTTAACTCCAGGTTTGATTGGCGGTTTACTTGCCACACAATTAGAGGCAGGCTTTCTCGGTGGATTAGTTGCAGGTTTTATTGCAGGTTATATTGCGTTATTTTTATCGAAGCAGCTTAAACTCCCAAGTAGCCTAGAAGCATTAAAACCAATATTGATTATTCCACTATTGGCCAGTTTAGCTGTTGGTTTAATCATGATTTATGTGGTTGGACAGCCTGTTGCACAATTGTTTGAATTACTCACACACTTCCTTGCCAATATGGGGACGACCAATGCCATGATCATGGGGATTATCCTTGGGAGTATGATGTGTATTGATGTTGGGGGGCCAATAAATAAAGCGGCTTATGCCTTTACGGTGGGCTTACTTACGTCACAAACATACGGACCGATGGCGATTACCATGGCTGCGGGTATGGTACCGCCATTGGGTATGGCAATTGCAACTTTTCTGGCAAAGCATAAATTTGCCAAACCTGAGCAAGATGCAGGGAAGGCTGCTGTAGTTCTGGGCCTATGTTTCATTTCGGAAGGGGCTATTCCGTTTGCTGCCAAAGACCCGATTCGAGTGCTTCCATGCGCGATCGCAGGTGGTGCTGTAACTGGGGCTTTGGTTGCATTATTTAAATGTGAACTAGTCACTCCTCATGGCGGTGTAATGGTACTGATCATTCCGAATGCGATGAATTATCCATTAAAATATTTATTGGCGATTGCGATTGGAAGTGTGGTGACTGGTGTAGCTTATGCCGTAATAAAACAACGGTTAGAATAAGCCCTTCATAGAAGCTTTGTGAAAGCTATTTAGTGCAATAAATGAATATTATGCTCAATCCTATTTTGGATCAGTTGGAGAGTCTCTGCTTGAATTTGTCCAGGTAATAGGTCATGAGCGATATTGCTGAATCAGATTGTAACCTTACAAATCGAGCCAATAATTTCATCAACTTCTTGGACACAAAGTTCCGCTTCCTGAGTACCAAGTTTCACAAGAGCTTGTCGAGGAATATTCAGTGCCTCACCCATGATATCCATTTGATGTGGAGGAAAGTTCTAAACCTTTACTGATCGCTTCTGCACTGTATTCAAAGGCGATTAATGGCCGACCTGTGATTGCGGTTGAGGAGACCAATGTACCCCAAAGCCAATATTCACCCCATCCATTGTAGTAAACATTAAGTTTTTTGAGCATGGATTTATTTCCTTTTGATACGTTGGCGAGCAGTACTGTTCTGAAATGACAGCTTTGTCCGTTATAATTGTATAAACATTTTTGGTTTCTGGTAATTATGTCCTCATTGATCAATTTTCTATCTCGCTTTAGTACTGCAACTCTTCAGCGCAGTCTGAGCTATGCTAAACACATTGATAGGGAAACGATTGAGTTCTTTGAGGAAAAAGACGGGGTTACGATGTATGCCCAAATTGAAGGAACAGATTATTACGATACCGCAATTACCTATAATCCCCAAAAAGACCGTTTAATCGATGACGACTGCACTTGTCCGGTTGGATATAACTGTAAACATGCTGCTGCTTTAGCGCGGTTATTCTTTCAGGAATATCGCCAGGAATTTCAGCAGCGTTATGCTGACTCTCAATCCCCGCAGGGAATCACAAAACGCCAACGGGGGGATGATCAGGCGCAGCGCTGGTTGAATGATTTTAAACGGTATTTACAACAGACTGAACCAGAGCAATCTGTCAAAACAAACAATTATTTAATTTACCTGCTAGATCAGTCTGTCAGCTTAAAGAAATTGACAGTTGATGTTCAGAAGGCCAGACGCAATAAAAACGGCTCAATTGCGGGGGAAAGTTATTATACCCAATATGAAAATATCACCAGAAAGCATCTGACTTTACCTGAACAAAAACGACAATTATTTAACCAGATTTATTATTATGCCAAAATAAACAGTGACGAACGCTTTTATCAAAGCAATCTTGATATCTCCAGAATTTTATTGGAGCATTTCAAATCTTTTATTCAAAGTGGCGATGTGTACTGGCAAAAAAAGAGCCATACTGCACTTCAATGGTCAGAACAAGGCTATCACATCGAACTGATCTGGCAACAAGGTGTAAACAAACAGACAGAGCATTTAAATATTGAATTGGTCAATGGTGATATTCGACTCGATTTAAAATCAAATCCACATATCCAAATTCTCGCTAGCCAGCCACCGTGTTATGTGGATATTCAACAGAACACGGTGGGCCAGTTATATGGTGAATATACGGCAAATCTTCTGTACCATTTTTTACAGATGCCTGATCTTCCATCTATGCTCTTGCCAGAGTTTGAGAAACTGACTCATCAATATTCAGACGTGAAAAATCTGCCTCAGCCCGAGTCTATTCAGCATATTGATGTCCTTGAGGGTAGTCCCCAGCCAATTTTACGCTTCGGTGTTTTAGATAAATTTGATTGGAAATGGGAAGAGTCTGTTTGTGCTGAAATTGAATTCTCCTATACAGGCGGAAGAATAAAAGCAGGTACATCAGGTGACAGTTTTATTGGTGAGCAGCATGACAAAATGGTACGACAGCTTCGGGACTTAGTTCAGGAACAACAGTCAATCCAGCGTTTACAGCTATTGGTCGAATCACTGAAGTGGGTGAAAGATCTTAGTTATGACCATCAATTAAAACTGGATAAACAACGTCTAGATTCTATGGTTTTTGCTTTCTATGGAGACTGGATCAAACAGCTGATGCCCATCAATCAAATTGAGTTGATGGGCTGGCAGATAGAGCATCTGGAAAACAGCCCCTTTAATCTGCAATATGTTGAAAATTTAAATATTTCTATCACTGAATCTGAAGGTCAGCAGGACTGGTTCAATATCGGGGCGACGGTTCAAGACAGTGCAGGCAATTCTTATAATTTGCTTGATGCACTCGTAGCTTTGGTGCGAGTAAATCCTGATTTACTTGATCCACGGACTTTTATTCATCTGCATGACAGTCAAATTTTCACAGTGAAAACTGCAGTTGATCAACCTGATTTGGCTCTATCCGCTAGGGATATTAAGCCGGTATTGTTGCATCTGCAGAGCATTTTACAGCAAGAAGAGCGCAGTATTGATCGCTATGATGCGAGTCAATTATTAGAATTGCAGCATAATCTTGAGATGACATGGCAGGTCAGTGATCGCCTGCAACAATTTGTACAGAACTTCAAACAAGGCTATCAGCAACAACTGCCGACACCACAAGGTTTTCAGGGGGAGCTGCGTCCATACCAGCAGCAGGGCTTAGGTTGGTTACAGTTTTTAAGGGAAACCCAACATGGCGGGATTCTGGCAGATGATATGGGCTTGGGGAAAACAGCACAAACTTTAGCCCATTTACTCATGGAAAAGCAGGCTGGATATTTGCAGGACAGTCCCGCCTTAATTGTTGCACCCACATCGTTGATGCATAACTGGTTCAAAGAAGCGGAGAAATTTACCCCTCAGCTGAAGGTATTGCTGCTACAGGGGCCCGACCGCCATCAGTATTTTGAGCAGATTCCGCACTATGATATTGTGTTAACCACCTATCCGCTTCTAGCGAGAGATGAAGAACAATTAAAGCAATATGAATATCATCAACTCATTTTGGATGAGGCGCAGAATATCAAAAATCCGCGTGCCAAAGCTGCACAGGTAGTACGGCAATTAACAGCACGACATCGTTTGTGTCTAACAGGTACCCCGATGGAAAATCATTTGGGTGAACTGTGGGCACTATTTTATTTTCTAATGCCAGGATTTTTATATTCACAAGAAATCTTTAATAAAAAGTACCGCTATCCTATTGAAAAACGCGGTGATCAGCAGTTAAGGCAAAAGTTGGTAAACCGCATTAAACCCTTTATTTTACGTCGCTTGAAAACTGACGTTGCCAAGGAATTGCCTGAAAAAACCACGATTGAAGTCAATATTGACATGAATGAGCAGCAATCCAAGCTATACGAGGCTGTTCGCGCCACGATGCAGGCAAATATTCAGAAAATTGTGGCAGAAAAAGGCTTTAAGCGTAGTCAAATCCAAATTTTAGATGCCTTGCTGAAGCTGCGTCAGGTCTGTTGTCATCCTAGCTTGCTGAAACTGGATTCAGTTAAAACCGGGCAGGCGTATTCTGCCAAACTTGAACAGTTGATGGATATGGTTGTTCCAATGGTGGAAGAGGGACGAAAAATTCTTATTTTCTCTCAGTTTACCTCAATGTTGGAACTGATTGAACAACAGCTCTATCACGCAAAAATTGGCTATGTGAAGCTGACTGGAAAGACCAAAAAGCGAGATGAAGTCATTACAGCATTTCAGTCTGGACAAGTGCCGGTATTTTTAATCAGTCTGAAAGCAGGAGGGGTTGGTCTGAATCTAACTGCCGCAGATACGGTCATTCACTATGATCCATGGTGGAACCCTGCTGCTGAAGATCAAGCTTCAGATCGTGCATGGCGGATTGGACAGGACAAGCCGGTATTTGTGTATAAGCTGATTACCAATAAAAGCATAGAAGAAAAAATTATTGCCTTGCAGCAGAATAAAGCAGAACTGGCACAGTCTATTCTAAGCACAGATCATGAGGGAGAAGCGAAACTGACGGAAAATGATGTGATGAAATTGTTTGAGAAATTTTAGCTTGGTTACAGGTTTCCTCTAATCATCTGTAAGTATCTGAAAGTCTGGATGCAATTTTTTCCAATGTTCTCTTAATTTTTCTTTATGAACAGAAATCATAGGTAAGTCTAGTAATAGCGCTGGCCATACTGACCGTGCTTTGTCCATAATGGCGTGAAGTTGTTTTTCAATAACACGCCATGGAACACCGACTTTTTCAGCCCATTGTTCAAAGTGTTTCATCTCAGCTAAATACCAATCTTTATTTTTGGCAAGATTCAATGCGAAATGAAGCTCATTTTCAATATATACACTAGTCATCAATATATCGTATGCGGGAGATAATCTTGGCGTTGTTTTATCGTGATAAATCATACTCCAGTTCTTTAAGTGTGCATCTCCATTGGCGAGTAAAATATTGACGAGTAAACGGCTGGCAAATTGCTGAATATCAAAAATTTTGTTATCTGAATAGTGATAAATGATCTTACCGATCTGCTCATAATTTGTGGTGCTGTATTTCTGGTGTGGATATGAACCAAAGATCTGAGCAAAATCTTCAATATGAATAAGCTCTGTAGTATTAGCAGTACTCTGCCTATCGAATCTCTTAATTGCAAAAGCATATTGCTCTTGGGGTAGATTTAATGGTGGAAGGTCTTGTAAGAGTGCCATATCTACCAAACGAATCTCTGGGATATCTATTCCGACCATTTTGGCAAGGATCATCATAGAGTATTCATTCAGCGGAACAAAAGCATGTCTGGTAGAAGGAGTTTTGACAATCCAATCACCGAGTAGGCTGGATTCCGTTGCCTGTGCTAATGTAAAACGCCCATCTTTGGCTTTCATGGAAAACTTCATTTGGACGCCAGCCAAGGAAAACTTATTATTTGTCCGAATCTCTTGTTTTAATATCTGATCTGGATTCGAGATCTGAAGCTTAAATTTTATTCCATCTGGGATTTCTTCTGGATCTACTGGGGTTGCAATCAGTGCCCCAGGTAAGTCATGACCTAAAGCTGCCAATAACTGAAATTCATTGTCTATATGTATTTTGAGGCTTTGTGCTATGAGTTCGCGTAATGCACCTTCTGGTAGCAGATTTGATAGCAAGGGGTGTAAACGCTGATGTGTAACATAGGTCTTTTCTAAAATCTTATCCACTTGAGGATACAAGGGGGAAGTCAACAGGCTCAAGGTCGGGCGTTGCTGATCAGAGCGGAAAGAATCTGTAAAAACCAGAATATTTTTTCCGCTCTGAAATCCTGCCAAGTATCCAACGATACCGTGATGTAATGTTAATTTCAGGACGGCAACAGTATTCATGGTTCCTCTCCTCCGAGAAGACCCTTCCATGGGTTAGTCATTAAGTCATCCTGATCTTCAATAGTGACTTTAATTTCATCATTCAATAATTGTCTGATCAAATGAACCTTATCATCAGGGATGAGCATCAGTTGAGCATTTAATCCTGCCACTATAATTTCTAAGGTCTCTAATCGAGGGTTGCCCTGACTTTCCAGTTTTTGGTACTGCTGTCTTGAAATGCCTGTACGGGATTGCATATCAACTTGCTTTAAGCCCAATTGGGTTCGTCTTTTTTTGATTTGCTGAAGTAAAGACTTATTCATTGTAGATACATTTATTGCTTTTAGGTTCTGTAAGAAACATATTAGTTTCTTATTTTTTGAAAAGCAATTTATGACTTTATCATTTCGATCTATAAAAGCCTTAGCTACGTAGTGATCTGAAATCACTCTGAAAATACAGTTAAAATACGCGGTTCAATTTACCTTAATCTCCTTACGTAATTGGCAGCCAGATCTGAACTGTTGGCAACTCTCTGGCAAAATTTCCTGGCAGCCCTGCATTTAACTGCCTAGCGCAATCTGATAATACCCCAACCTTGGCAAGGTCACCGAGATTTATACCATTAAATTATGTTAATTGTAAGTATATGATTTAATTGAATATAATTGGTTTTTAGTGGGGCGAAATTTTTAGCAATTTAGATCATTTAAGGGTATTTTGGTCACTTCATATTGGAAATTTTTGTCCATAAAAGTCACCTATGTTTTAATACTGATTTTCATAAGAAATAACAACAGTATATGATTTAATATAATGATTATTAATCCTCATGAAAATGTTTTATATTCAATTCAATAAATGAATATTATGCTCAATCCTATTTTGGATCATTTGGAGAGTCTCTGCTTGAATTTGTCCAGATAATAGGTCATGAGCGATATTGCTGAATCGGATTGCAACCTTACAAATCGAGCCAATAATTTCATCGACTTCTTGGGCAGAAAGTTCCGCTTCCTGAGTACCAAGTTTTACAAGAGCTTGTCGAGGAATATCCAGTGCCTCACCCATGATATCCATTTGATGATATCCACCTGGCCCTTCACAAAAAGTAACATCATAGGCAGGGGCGAGTTTCCATTGCCCATTTTGGGACATCAGAAATGAAAAGTTTTTGCAATGATCATCTCGATTATTGAAGACTACATTGAAAACAGCTCGCTTGAATGCAATTGCTTTTTCGCGAACATCATTGGTGCAAAAGTGTGCAGCGCGAAGAAAGTTACTGTAGTCTAAACTCCCTGGTGATTTAAAATCAGCTCCGGTAAAGGCAGCTAAACTTTGCATAGGGATACGCATGCCATCGTGGCGGTCAAATCTTTTTGATGCAAATGCAGTTAATCCATTCGGAAGAGTAAAATATTGGGTGTCAGGGGTATCAATATCACAATGACGCAAACATTCTGCATAAACAGCTTCAATTGCACAAACTTCAGGATGCTCTTGCTGAGCGGGAAATTTGATCAGCCAGGCTTCATGTTGATGTGAGCTAACTGTTGAGAATTCGTTGGTGACAGGATCACGATAGACGAGTGCTTTTGGCCTTGCACCTTGTGGTGATCCACCCATAACTAATAAATGCTGTAAAAATTCAGCACCTTCTCCTTTGAGAACTTCCTGGACTTCTTGGGCGAGTTTAAGCAGTGGAATATTTTCAGTTAATGCTAACTCAGGTGCTGAAGGTTCAAAGGATAATGCCCCCATCGCATGTGTATTAATATACGTGAGTCTTTCTAATGGCCCAATCCGTGCTGGATTGAGTCCATTTTTTTTAAATAAGCGATCCATAAGGAGCATGCCCCAACCATCGGGTAGAGCATCATATATAGGACCTGGCAATCCCATTTGATGTGCAGGAAAATTCGTTCTTAATGGGTCACCTTTTAACGGAAGTAGGTAAGAGGAAAGTTCTAAACCTTTACTGATCGCTTCTGCACTGTATTCAAAGGCGATTAATGGTCGACCTGTGATTGCGGTTGAGGAGACCAGTGTACCCCAAAGCCAATATTCACCCCATCCATTGTAGTAAACATTAAGTTTTTTGAGCATGGATTTATTTCCTTTTGATACGTTGGCGAGCCGTATTGCTCTCATAGCGGAGAATGTCATCTACACTGTTTAAATGAGGTTTAAAGAGTTCCTCTAATTCTTTTAATCGACCCAGTACCATGGCAACGCGTACTAAATTTTCAAATGAAACATTTCGACCAGCTTCCAAATTAGATACTGTATTTACACCAATACCAGCACGTGTAGCGACGTCTGCCTGAGTCATTTCCAGATAAAGTCGTTCTTTACGAAGCCTTTCACATAATAAAGTAACAACTTCTTCAGGTTTTTTGAATTTTAAATCCATAATATTGGGTCTTATGTCTATATATGTGTATTAAACCACAAAATAATGGAGTTATAAAATAAACCGACTTAGTCGGTAAGGAGGGTACTTTATTGGCCTGATTAGATCCTATTAGA
>NZ_SGSS01000047.1:0-12759 GCF_004209135.1 Acinetobacter sp. WCHAc060006
TCTGTACCACGACGATCAGAATCACTGAGCCAACCATTCAATTTGACAGGAATATCAGTACGTAGCTGATGCGTCCAAGTTAAATCAAGTGCATTAACTTCATCCTTTTCTGGGAAAGCTAAATTATTTTTTGCACCTCGTTCACTGCCAGTAAGTTTGGCAAATAACACACGTCCATTCACACGATTGGCTGAATTAATCGTCACACTACCACCAGTAGATACCATTTGACCATCACCACCCATGGCATGACCCAATGGGAAACCATGTTGGTAGTAGCCATCCTTATAATTATGATGATTATATGAAATACCTCGAGCATCACCATTAGTACGCGTATCAGCCCACTCTGCATAAAGCTGATAAGGCATATCCTTCATTGATGAAGAATAATCAGCACCTGCAAGATACATTTTTTTCGCTGGCAGTAAGCCAGACTCATCTTCACCAACATATTGACTATACAGACTCATCGGCACATTCATCAGCTTCTGTAAATTTAAACGACCATCAAAACCAGCAATCTGATTAGATGCATTTTTATCATTTACACAATTACCATCAGTACAGTCATTATCTTTACCAATAATTGCATTCCAGTACGCATTAAATGACTTAGGCTGACCTTTACCCCCAATCTGAAGCGTTCTAGATGCACCAAACTCTAGATAAGGCAATGGTTGTGCTGTTAAACGCATACCAATTAAATTAGTATCTGGAATAGCGCGATAATCATCTAAACGTCCAGCAAAAACTTGATATTGCCAAGGCCCAACCCATGACAACCACTTGCTGTCAAAAGCACTTTGTGTGGCACGCTGCGCAGTAAAACCATAAACAGGCCGACTTGCATCACCACGGATCAAACTACCGTCATGCCCTGGCCCCCAGTAAGTTAGGATCTGACCTGCAATCAACCATTGATTCCAAAGTTTGCCTGCAAGATATGAACCTTCAACATTGACGGTTTGTTTCAGCATTTACACGTAAACGTGCATCCCAATTTTGACTACCAGCATTCAATTCTACAGCCGCTTGAAACTGAGCTTTTTGATGATCATCAAAGTTTTGTGGGATATTTTTTTGATCTGACTCAGCAAACACTTCCGCTTTTAATAATGTATTGTTTGCAGTCAATTGACTTTTGATCGATTGAATCACTTTTTGCTGTGCAACAGTACTCACTTTGGCAGACGCTAAAGCACGCTGCACCTCATCTCCACTTAAGGGCCAAGTCGATGTACTGATTCATCATTTAAAACCAAGCCTTGCGCCCAAACAGGTGCTACACACATACTCAACAGCCAAAATGACAAAGAGCGCTTATTTACAATTTTCAAACCTTCTCTCTTAAATTCTAATACTTAATTCAACCTTAATTCTTAAATTATTCTCGTGAAAAATAATCATTTCTTAAAGAATATTTACAATAAAATAACCAACAGATATATTTAAAAACATGATTAAACTATTCTTTTTATGATTTTTTCAATTTTGTTTAATCACCAATAAAAAACAACACAATTTTTTTTAAAACTGCTTGCATAAAAAAACCCGCTATAAAGCGGGTTTTTTTAACACTCAGTTTTTATCACTTAAGCATTTTTATGACGCATGTGTGGGAACAAAATCACATCACGAATACTTGGTGCATTCGCAAACAGCATGACTAAACGGTCAATACCAATACCTTGGCCAGCTGTAGGAGGCAAACCATATTCTAATGCTTCAACGAAATCTGCATCGTAATGCATCGCTTCATCATCACCTGCATCTTTTTCAGCAACTTGTGCTTGGAAGCGTTCTGCTTGGTCAATTGGGTCATTTAACTCTGAGAAACCATTTGCAAGTTCACGACCACCAATGAAGAATTCAAAACGGTCTGTGATATGCGGGTTGTCATCGTTACGACGAGCCAATGGAGAAGTTTCCGCAGGATATTCAGTAATGAAAGTCGGTTGACGTAATTGAGTTTCAACAGTTTCTTCAAATACAATCGTTTGAAGTTTGCCTAAACCAAAACCAGGTTTTACTTGTTCTTTAAGTTCTTCACGAACAAAGTTTGCAAGGAATTCACGGTCAGCGACATTTTCAGCAGTAAAGCTTGGGTTGTGTTCAAGAATCGCATCAAACATCGAGATTTTTTTGTATGGACCTTTGAAGCTATACACTTCTTCGCCATAAGGAACATCTGTAGAACCTAAAATGTCGATTGCCAGTTTCTCAAGCATTTTTTCAGTGAGTTCCATCAAGTCTTTATAATCTGCATAAGCTTGATAGAATTCAATCATAGTGAATTCAGGGTTATGACGTGTAGAAACACCTTCGTTACGGAAGTTACGGTTAATTTCGAATACACGTTCAAAACCACCAACAACCAAACGCTTTAAATAAAGCTCAGGTGCAATACGTAAGAATAGCGGCATATCCAATGCATTATGATGTGTTTCAAATGGACGTGCAGATGCACCACCTGGAATCACATGCATCATTGGAGTTTCAACTTCCATGAAGCGTTCATTGGTTAAATATGCACGAATACCTGACACTACTTTTGCACGAATTTCAAAAGTTTTACGTGTTTCTTCGTTTACGATTAAGTCTAAGTAGCGCTTACGATACTTTACTTCCGTGTCAGTTAGACCATGGAACTTATCAGGAAGTGGGCGTAATGATTTTGTTAATAATTCGAAATGTTCGATATGTACATAAAGATCACCTTTACCAGAGCGACCCACATAACCTTTAATTGCGATGATATCGCCAAGATCTAAACCTTTGATTGTTTCCAATACTTCAGGTGCAAGCTCTTTACGTGCAACATATAACTGGATACGACCTGTCATATCTTGAATCACAATGAATGAACCACGGTTCAACATTACACGACCCGCTACAGATACATACACCTTTTCACCCGCTTCGATATCTTCTTTCGATACGTCTGCAAATTGGTCTTGTAAGTCTTGTGCGTAGTGCTCACGTTTAAACGTATTTGGCCAAGGGCTTGTACCCTTTTCCTTTGCCTGTTCTTCAATTTGCTTTAACTTGGCATGACGCTGTGCAATTAAATCGTTTTCGGAAATGTGTTGTTCAGAAGTCGATTGAGCGTTATTTTGCGTCATCTCTGCCTCGAATATGATCAAATAAATAAGAAGTTGCATAGCATAGCAGAAATAGAGAAAAATTCGAAGAATCTCTGTGAATTTCAATGTGCTTTCACTCTGCTCCGCACTTTTAAGCTGCTATGGCCATTTTTTTAGTCCTTAGCCAACTTTTACAACTATCGGTAATTGCACAGTCCAAAGGCTGACTTACCCTCTTCACCTACGCATTAAAACAACGCTCTAATGCAACCATAAACCTTTTATCAATTCTTCATCATACATCTCACTAGCTCAGCAAGTTGTTGGCGTACATCACTATTTCACTCAGTGTTAAGCCAACCTAAAATATTGATAAAGATGATCTACTTATGACTTATCCCTTAGTAGATTAGACCAATAGCTAAATTATCTTTTTGTGATTAAGCCCTACAATAAGTCAATCGTATTGATTGAAAATTACATTATTTTCAATTGCCAGACATTTTAAAAAAATTCAGTGCGAACAAAAAAAATGACTTCTTGTGTATCTAAAATTCTGTTTTTGCATGGACTTGATTCCTCAAAAGAATCTACAAAATTCCATGCAATTGATGCCGAACAAAAGTACTGCATCAATATCGACTACCGAAACCTAAATTTTCGGACAGTGGCTGACTTTTATCACGATATTATTCAAAAAATTCAACCTGAAATTATTGTGGGACATAGTTTAGGGGGCTATTGGGCTTTAAAAATGTCACATGCTCATCACATTCCCTGTGTTATCGCCAATCCAAGTCTTAAGCCAAATTTCCGTGATGACTACCCTGCGATTAGCGATTACGATTTAGACCATGATATTCCACAACTCGCTTATTTGGAGCTGGGTGATGAAATTCTAGATATGTACGAAGTTAAACACCAATTAGAAGATTTTATGCAAGTTGAAACATATACAGGTGGGCACCATCGCCTAGCACATCCTGAATGTATTAATGCACTCATTCAACAAATTGAAACGACACAGCGCCAAAAATAATCTTGTTGGCTCAGGCGATATAAAAAGGCCTTTTTATGCTATGCAAAAACGCATAGTTCAACACGATTGGGCATATACATCAAAACTCTGTGCTGGGCCAAAAAAAGCCTTGCATGAGCAAGGCTTTGATTGACTGATTCAAATCAATACTTCATTAAGCAGCATCTGCCTCAGGCTTAGATTTATCATCTAATACTGTCCAGATCTTCATACCCAAATCTTGGTGTAAGTCAGGAAGATCTAAGAAAATGCTCGCACCTAAAATTTCGTGATTACATTTTTCAGCCAACTGTTTAACCGCTTTTAAGGTGCCACCAGTAGCCAAAACATCATCCACAATAATCACTTTTTGCGCTTGAATTTCAGCAGACATTTCTAAACGGTCCATACCATATTCTAAGCTATAACCCACACCAACAACTGGCGGTGGTAACTTGCCAGCTTTACGTACTAAGATAAGGCCCTTGCCAGTACGCTGTGCCAACAAGCTTGCTAAAACAAAACCACGTGCTTCTACTGCAATAAAGCTATCTACTGCTGCCAATTGTTCTGCAGGAATACTCGCGATGAGCGCATCCGTCAACGGACCCACTTGTGTTAAGAACAACGGTGTTAAATCGAAGAAGCAAATACCAGGTTTTGGAAAATCTTGGACCGAACGAATGTGTGACCACAATGCAGTAGACGAGTTGCTCATAGGAGAAATTTAAAAATAAATAAGGAATGCGTGAATTTTAACGCTTATTCAACAAAATGAATAGTCAATATACAATTTCAACTCAAGTCAAAAACACCCAAAAACAAACTAACTTATTGTTTTATAATAAAACATTTATTTAAAAAATATTCAGTATATATTCTTCTAATTATAATTTAACGAATAATCAGCTTTTTTCATACACGGCTTTAGTCTAAAAAGCCAAAGTTTTAATCCAGTACATCCTATATAAGATGGTGATCGATAAAAGTGCGATCAATCGCATGATTTATACGACTTGCTAAGTTAGAAAAACACAAAACTTGAAACGATGACTGATGGGTTTAATGACAATTTCTGTCCTCGGCTGACATTCTGCTTTTAATTTCACTGTTTAAACTCTTATGCACTTTACTTTATGCTCGGAACTGCGTAAAAATTTAACCGAAGTTTATGCTGTTTAAAGTCAAATTATTAGAGTCTTGCAGTAGATTGAGTATTTCTGACTGTTTATACATACGGTCGGTTTTTGGAGAATCAAATGAAAAAGTATCAATGCATCGTTTGTGGATGGATTTATGACGAAGCAGAAGGTTGGCCTCAAGACGGTATCGTCGCAGGTACAAAATGGGAAGATATTCCAGACGATTGGACTTGCCCTGACTGTGGCGTGTCAAAAGCCGATTTTGAAATGGTTGAGATCTGATACATCTTTAAAAAGACCATAAGCTTATGGTCTTTTTTTACGTCTTTAATAAAATAAAATCTCTTTGGAGTCGAGTATGCACCCAATTGTCATTATTGGTTCAGGTATGGCTGGTTATGCTGCTGCACGTGAATTTCGCAAGCTAAATACAGAACAAGAACTGGTTATGATTTGTGCTGACGATGCAGCCAATTATGCAAAACCGACCCTATCCAATGCATTTGCACTCAAAAAAGCACCCGAACAAATTGCACTTGGCGATGCTGAAAAAATGGCAACACAGCTCAATATGCGCATTGTGAATCATACTTGGGTTAAAAACATTGATACGGCAGTTCAGGAAATTCAACTTGAAAATACTCAAGGTGAAGCTTCAACTCAAGCCTATTCTCAGCTCGTGCTTGCCGTGGGGGCACATGCCATTCGCTTAGCCATTGCTGGTGATGGTAGCGATGACATTCATACCGTAAACAGCTTAAGCGAGTACAAATCATTCCGTGCCTGCTTAGATCAACGTCAAGACAAACGTGTAGTGATTCTAGGCGCAGGTTTAATTGGCTGTGAATTTGCCAACGATTTACAAAATACAGGCCATGACGTTACGGTTGTAGACTTAGCACCACTGCCTTTAGGTCGTTTGTTGCCGACACACGTTGCGGAATCTTTTAAAGACAAGCTGTCATCTACAGGGATTCAATTTGTCTTAGGCACTACAGTTGAAAAAGTTGCCAAAAATGCCGATGGATCATATAGCGTCGCTTTGGCAAATGGTCAAAGCTTTACAGCGGATGCGGTCTTGTCTGCAATTGGCTTACAACCGAATCTTGCATTGACTGCAGAAGCGAACATTCAGACCAGCCGTGGCATTGTGACCAATGGCCACTTAGAAACCAATCAAGCCAACATTTATGCTTTAGGCGACTGCGCAGAAGTTAATGGTTTGCTGTTGCCTTATGTCATGCCAATCATGCAACAAGCTCGCGCATTAGCAAAAACCTTAAATGGTGAAACAACAGCTGTGCACTATCCTGCTATGCCAGTTGCTGTAAAAACGCCAGCTGCGCCATTAACTGTTTTACCTGCACCTTTAAATGTAGAAGTTCAGTGGGAAACCGAAGAATTTGAAGATGGCATGCTATCTAAAGCACTGGATAATGAGGGCACACTGCGTGGTTTTGTATTGCTGGGCGCAACGACTGCCAAGCAACGACTTAGTCTGACCAAGTTAGTTCCTGACTTGATTCCTGCTTCAGTTTAAGGTTTAAATACATGAACGCTTCACGCATTGAAGCGTTCAGTTTTTCAGGAAAATAAAAATGAATAGTGCCCTGCAATACCAACCTTCGCCTTACACACCATTTATGCATGAAACAAAAGTGGATTTAGGTAATGGCATTGAATTACATGTCGAAGTTGGAGGCAATCCTGAACACCCCACTCTATTATTGATTATGGGTTTGGGCGCACAAATGTTGTATTGGCCCGATTTTTTCTGCAAATCTTTGATTGATCAAGGTTATCGCATTATCCGTTACGATAATCGCGATATCGGCTTATCCTCAAAAATTCGAAACAAAGGCCCACGCTTAAATACACTCAAACTGATGGGTCGATTCGCACTGGGTTTAGACAATCAAGGCTCACCCTATAATTTATATGATATGGCCAATGATGCAGCTCTGCTCATTGAACGTTTAGGCTTAGACAAAGTTCATGTGATTGGTGCATCTATGGGGGGCATGATTGCACAAATATTAGCAGCACAGCACCCTGATAAAGTACAAAAACTGGGCTTGATGTTTACCAGTAACAACCAGCCTTTATTACCCCCACCCTTTCCAAAGCAACTTTTTAGCTTAATTGGTAAGCCTGAATCTTCAGATGAAGAAGGCATTGTGAATCATAGTCTGAAAGTTTTTAAAATTATTGGCTCCCCTGGATATGTCAATCATTTAGAAGTAATTCAGACCGCTCGTAAGTTATATCAACGAAGTTATTATCCAGCGGGTGTACTTCAACAGTTTTTAGCAATATTATGTACAGGCTCCTTGCTTAAACTAGATCAACAAATCGATCACAAGACGCTGGTGGTTCATGGCTCTAAAGATCGCTTGTTACCCCCTAGCCATGGTAAGGCAGTTGCTAAAGCAATTTCTGGCGCAAAATTTGAATTAATTGATGGAATGGGGCATGATATCCCACCGCATTTTATTCCATATCTTAGCGGGTTATTTGCTGATCACTTTAAATCATAAACATTAGGACACTATGGCTGCATTACCATCTCTAAGACAGCTGTCATATCTTGTAACGCTGTCAGAAACGCTGCATTTTACAGAAGCTGCGCGCCGTTCGTTCGTCACTCAGTCTACCCTTTCTGGGGGTATCATGGAACTAGAGCGCCTTCTTGGTGGTGTTCTGGTAGAACGTGACCGCCAAAATGTACGTTTAACACCACTTGGTGAACAAGTTGTTGGTCGAGCTCGTGTTTTATTGGCCGATGCACAAGACTTAATGCGATTAAGCCGTGAAATGAGCGAACCGCTCACTGGTGATCTGCACCTTGGGGTTATTCCAACCATTGCACCTTTCATTCTTGCTCAATTGCTAGATGAAGTGCATAAACAATTGCCTAAAATTCAATTGCATTTGCATGAAGCGCAAAGTGAAAAAATTGTTGAACGTTTAGAGCATGGCAACCTCGATATGGTTGTTCTTGCCCTGCCTTTCGATACACGTAGCTTAAAAGTTGCAGAAATTGCGAAAGAAAATCTATATTTGGTTTACCACAAAGCCGACCAAAATGCTGCGCATGCAAGCTCTTTAGATAATTTAGACCTTTCTCGCTTAATGCTTTTAGAAGAAGGCCATTGCTTACGTGATCATGCACTCAGCGCATGCCCAATTGGTGAACGTAAAAATGACCATCGCTTAAAAGCAAGTTCATTACCAACTTTGGTTGAAATGGTCTCCGCTAATCTTGGTTTCACCTTGTTGCCAGAAATTGCACTGCATACCAATATGATTAAAGCGAACCCAGATTTGGTTGTAAAACCAATTGAAGCTGGTCCTAGCCGTACATTGGCATTGGTTACACGTAAAAGTACACCGCTACAAAGTGAATTTGACGTTTTACTTCAAATTTTGCAAAAAATTACGCAGAACTTACACTAAGTTGAAACTTAGCTAAGTATTCGCGCATCGCCTGAGTTTTATTATCCGCCCTATATGGGAAAGTGTAATAAGCTCAGGTTTTTTATTGCCCTGTTCCCACCCATGCAAAGCAGACGATCACCACCTTAGGCGCTACTGAGCTCCTTTGCTAACTATTGCAAGAATAAGCTAGATACAGTTTTTTTTAGTTTTGTCTTGGTATTCAGTCGCGACTCGCTCAATAGCATCGCAGGGAATTAACATCGTGAGAAGTATGAAACCAAATTAGTTATATACGGACATATACTTCAATTCAGTTATGTTAAAGCAAATATTTCATTGATAATCGCAAGATAAAGACTTCATTTTCTTCTGCAAAACACTTAGCTGAGAATGGTTAAAACTCCCCCTAAAGCAACGCTATTTTATTTTTTAATATTAAAAAAAAGAAAAGGGCAATCCAAAATGGTTGCCCTAAATAAGGTAATACATAAATGAAATATCATCTACTTCCTTTAGAAATCTTCTCACTAGCCAGATCAGTTTGAAGATGTGTTTATATTAAGATTAGCGTTTGTAATTGCCTATCCCTATTTTTGGGTATTTTTACAAAGAAATATTATTTTTTATAACAAATAATCGTCTAATATCATAAAGTTGATTAATTTACGTGACATTAATCACACTTTCTGAGTTTTTAAAAATTTGCCAAATGATAAATTTTAGTGAACCATTAAGTCCACCCGATCAGCCCCACGCTGCTCAAAAAAACTTAGAAAAAACTCATTTATATACCGCTCACACATTTAATGTATATATTATTTTTATTTTAACCCAATGTAGTAAATTTTATTATTTACAATGAAAAATAACATAAAAATAACCGCAATAGATATTTGTAACATAAACAAAAACATTTACACCCAAAACCAACATAGCGTTAAAAAAATGAAAATATCAATTGCTCTACAAATACTTAATTATAACTTCCCCTTAAAATCACCATTTCTAGGTATATGCGACTGCATTTTTTTAAGGCACAGTAACTCAATATAAAAACATTGAAATACTGATTTTAATTTACGGTTATTTTTATTTAAATATTTAGAGCTATATAATGATTTCAATTCTAAGTTTACCGGTACCCGTGTTGATTATTCATCAACATCCAAATATGCCGCACACACACATACATACAATACTTGTGAACTTGGGCTATCCCGAAGATCTTATTTTGCATAGCGCAGATTTAAGCATTGCAACGCAACTGATTGAACAACATCTTCCAAATTTAATTTTATGCTCTGTTGAAAATTTTGAAGATTTAGTCTTTTTACAAACTACACGCAAAATCCATCCTGAAGCTCATTTGATCAGCTTACATTCATCCATTCAGGGTGAAGAAATCTTACAGGCACTCAAATTTGGGGCAAATGCTTATTTACTCAATACCAGTGAATCTGAACAACTTGCTGAGCATATTCGTATTATTTTACGTGGGGGTGCTATTTTACATCCTGAGTTGGCAAGTTATCTGCTTAATACACACTTAACCCCATCTACTCAAATCGCGCAGACACATGCAACTGCGCTTGCTACTTCAGCTATCGCGTATTCGCCAATTGAAATTCAAATTTTGCAGCAGTTTGCACACACACAAACGCTGGAACAAACCGCATCACTACTTCAACTTTCTCCTGCTCAAGTCAGTAGTCTGATTAAACAAATCCTGCGGAAGGTTAGTTTGTATTATCACTAAAAGGCAATAGCCATACCGTAAACATCGTCTGTCCTGTTGCCTTTTTATATAAGACGAAAAACGATGGCATAAAAAAGCCTGATGCAAAGCATCAGGCTAATCTATTCAAACCACTCAACAATGATTTAATCACGTTTATTTAATCGCATTTAAAAGCTCGCGCTGTGCATTATGCAACGTTTCCGTTTCATTGGCTTGTACACGTACCCACTCACCATTACCTTGCAATAACCATGCTTGTTGATTGTCCTTTAAATAGTTCACCAAACCTTGCTGATAGATACGTTTTTTTAAGGCTGCATCTTCAATTGGGAAACAAGCTTCTACACGATTAAATAAGTTACGGTCCATCCAATCTGCGCTCGATGCATAAATGCGTGCATCGCCATTATTGCTAAAATAATACACACGCGTATGTTCTAAGAAACGCCCCACAATTGAACGTACACGAATGTTTTCAGACAAGCCTGGTAAGCCTGGGCGTAAGCAACAGATCGAACGAATAATTAAATCAATTTGCACTCCAGCTTGAGATGCCTCATATAATTTATTAATTAACTGTACTTCGGTCAGCGCATTCACTTTCACAATAATTTGTGCAGCTTTACCAGCTTTTGCATTGGCAATTTCATCATCAATAAAATTGACCAATTGTGCGTGCAATGTAAATGGTGCATGTAAAAGCTTTTTCAGCTTCGCCATCTTGCCCATACCCGTCAATTCTTGGAAGATACGATGCACATCTTCACACAATTCTTTGTCGGTGGTGAGTAAGCCATAGTCGGTATAAATACGCGCATTCCCCGCATGGTAGTTACCCGTACCCAAATGGACATAGCGCACTAATTTATTATTTTCACGGCGTACCACTAAAATCATTTTAGCATGGGTTTTATAGCCCACTATGCCATATACGACTACCGCGCCTGCTTCTTGCAAAACATTTGCCACAGCAATATTTGACTCTTCATCAAAGCGTGCTCGTAACTCAATCACTGCGGTGACTTCTTTACCATTACGTGCTGCTTCTGCCAGTACTTGTACAATTTCAGAATCTGCACCGCTACGGTATAAAGTTTGTTTGATTGCAAGCACTTGTGGATCGCGTGCTGCCTCACGTAGTAGGTTAATTACGGGTGCAAAAGATTCAAACGGATGATGAAGCAAAATGTCTTGCTTCTGCATCGCACTGAAAATATTTTCAGACTTTTTCAGCACCTTTGGAATTACTGGTGTATGTGACTCATAACGCAAATGTGGGCGCTTAAAATTTGAAAGTAAGCGTGCGAGGTTGACTGGACCATCGACCTTGTAAAGTTGTTCATCTTCTAAATCGAATTCTTCTAGTAAATATTGGTAAATGTGTTCTGGGCAGTTTTCAGTTACTTCCAAACGCACAGCACGACCAAAGCGACGCGAAGAAAGTTCACCTTTTAAAGCTTTCGCCAAATCTTCTACATCTTCATTTAATGCTAAGTCGGCATTACGTGTTACACGGAATTGATAACAACCTGTTGCCGTCATGCCTGGGAATAAATCCGAAACATGCTCATGAATAATTGCTGAAAGCATCACATGATGTTCTTTCCCACCAGTAAGCTCATCAGGTAAACGGACTACGCGTGGCAATGAACGTGGCGCAGGTACAACTGCCAAATCAATTTGACGACCAAAAGCATCTTTGCCTTCCAAGGTCACAATAAAGTTTAAGCTTTTGTTGACTAAGCGTGGAAATGGATGCGCTGGGTCAAGGCTAATGGGTGTAAGTACAGGTGCAACTTGCTCTTGGAAATATTTTTTTACCCACGCAGATTGTGCAGGTGTTAATTCTCCACGACGCAAGAAGCAAATGTCTTCTTCGCGTAGTTTAGGCAAAATTTCTTCGTTTAAAATACGATATTGACGCTCAATGGCTGCATGCGCTGTTTTTGAAATTTGATCTAGAACTTGCTTTGGTGTGAGACCATCAGGTGTATGGCTCTCTAAACCTAAAGCAATTTGCTCCATCATACCCGCGACACGAATTTCAAAAAATTCATCGAGATTACGTGAGAAGATCAATAGAAAGTTCATGCGCTCCAATAAAGGATGCAATGGATCAACAGCTTGCTCCAATACACGCAAATGAAAATCTAAAATGGATAGCTCACGGTTAATGTAGCGATCGTTATAAGTATATTCAGGTTTTACAAGTGCTGTATCCGCTGCCGTATTCATATCTGCCCTACTAAAATGCTTAATTCACTGGCTATATTTAGTATGCTTCAAATTTGTGACAATTTCATAAAAAAAGCCGATTTTACTCGGCTTTTTTTATAT
>NZ_SGSS01000048.1:0-11808 GCF_004209135.1 Acinetobacter sp. WCHAc060006
CAGATGCTGGGGTGTCTTTGGGGATAGAGTTTCCATTAAATTAATATCTGATTCAGTTATGAATTGAAGAAAGCCCACTTAATTGTGGGTTTTTTAATATGGCTTAATGTGAAATATTTGGTTGAATACATGATTTTTGGACAAAAAAATACGCAATGATTGGGGTTGTCATTGCGTATAACAACGAAACTACTCGCGTAGTCTCGGTAAAGGAAAAATGTATGACTTAGGGTTTCCTAAAACATGAGTAGATCATAAAACGAAAGTGTGGATCATTCATGAGTATTCGAGTTACGCGATGTTACGAAGCGTTAAGAATGCGCACTTTGTGTGACTGATGTCAAAGAATTTGTATAAAAAAAGCCCTTCATCAAAGAAAGGCTTTTAATTTGCGATGAAAATTCTTAGAAATGGAATACACCAAGACCTGCTTTAACTTCATCTAGCGTTTGCTGTGTGATATCGCGACATTTGTCTGTACCATGCTTCAAAATATCCATGATGTAATCTGGATCTTTTGCAAGTTCGATACGACGCTCACGGATAGGCGTGATTAATTCTTTAAGTACACCTTCAAGACGTTTCTTCACTGTACCATCGCCTAAACCGCCTCGACGGTAATGTTCTTTTAGTTCTTCAACTTCTTCTTTGTTTGGATCAAAGGCATCTAAATAAGTAAAGACAACGTTACCTTCCACTTGGCCTGGATCTTCAATACGAAGGTGATTTGGATCTGTATACATCGCATTAACAGCTTTTTTAATGTCTTTGTCAGATGCATCAAGCACAATAGTGTTGCCCAAAGATTTAGACATTTTAGCCTTACCATCGAAGCCAGGTAAACGACCAACATTTGATAAGAGTGCTTTACATTCTGGCAGTAAGTCATGACCAATTTGACGGTTCAAACGACGAACAATTTCATTGGTTTGTTCAATCATTGGAATTTGGTCTTCACCTACAGGCACAATGCTGGCTTTAAACGCAGTAATGTCGGCAGCTTGAGCAACTGGATAGCATAAGAAGCCTGCTGGAATATCACGCTCAAATCCACGCATTTGAATTTCAGATTTAATGGTCGGGTTACGCTCTAAACGTGAAACCGTTACAAAGTTTAAGTAAAGCATGGTGAGTTCATTTAATGCTGGTAAGCATGATTGAACACAAATTGTTGTTTTAGTAGGGTCAATGCCGACTGCCAAATAATCGGTTGCAACTTCAATAATATTGCGACGTACTTTTTCGAAATTATCGGCATTATCAGTCAGCGCTTGAGCATCAGCCAATAACAGGTGTTGGTGATGTGAATCTTGTAAGCCTACACGTGAACGTAAAGAACCTACAAAGTGACCGAGGTGAAGTTGTCCTGTTGGGCGGTCGCCAGTCAAAATCACTGGACGATTATCTTGATTACTCATTATCTATTCCATCTTTGCAGCCAGTGCTGCGATACATTTTTAACGAATGGCAACATTGTACGGGATAATTTTTCAATATGTCAGCCACATTAGAAAACTGCAAAAAAATATCTAAAAAATCATCATGCAGATACATTATTTTGCGTTGAAAGAGATTAAACTCATGCAAAAAATGAGGAAGAATAAAAATGGCCAGTAGTTTGTTGTTATTGCTAGATGATATTGCCACGGTTTTAGATGATGTTGCGGTCATGAGTAAAATGGCAGCCAAAAAAACGGCTGGCGTATTAGGGGATGACCTCGCCTTAAATGCCCAGCAAGTCAGTGGTGTGCGTTCAGAGCGTGAATTACCTGTGGTTTGGGGTGTTGCAAAAGGTTCATTTGTTAATAAATTAATCTTGGTGCCCTTAGCGCTTTTAATCAGTGTGATTGCACCGTGGCTGATCAATCCTTTGCTGATGATCGGTGGTTTATTTTTATGCTATGAAGGTGTAGAGAAGGTTATTCATAGTCTATTTCATAAAAAAGCAAAAACAGCAGAAGATGCACAACAGGAGCTGGAAAATACTGAAATTGATTTGGCTACATTTGAAAAAGACAAAATAAAAGGGGCGATTCGTACCGACTTTATTTTGTCCGCTGAAATTGTAGTGATTTCCTTGGGTACTGTTGCGACCGCAACATTTTTGACCAAGCTAAGTGTACTCAGTGTGATTGCAGTCATTATGACTGTGGGTGTTTATGGTTTTGTGGCAATGATTGTAAAAATTGATGATTTAGGGCTTTATCTGACTCAGAAACCCTCAGCATTTAAAAATACAATTGGCCGAGGATTACTGGCATTTGCGCCAAAGTTAATGAAGACGCTTACGATTGTGGGAACCATCGCGATGTTTTTAGTGGGTGGTGGTATTATTAATCATGCTGTGCCTTGGATGCATCATTTTACAGAGGATGCAGTACAATTTGCACAGGAGCTCCCAACTATGTCGAGTATTATCGGTGCAATAACACCCACGGCAATTAACTTGGTGACAGGTATTGTGGCAGGTCTCTTGGTCTTGTTGGTTGTTCATCTGATTGGGAAAGTTCGACATAAAAGCACCTAGACCCAAATGAAAGAATAGGCTTAACATAACCAAAATAGCTGAATAGGGAGATTGAGATGCGTTGGAAAGGTCGCCGAGTCAGTGCAAATGTAGAAGACCGTCGTGGTGGCGGTGGTGCGAAAGCGGGTGGGATTAGTATCCTTGGTTTAGTTGTGGCTTTTGTTGCGTGGAAGTTTTTTGGTGTTGACCCTCAGCAGGCTTATCAAGCAACCAAGCAAGTTACACAGCAGGCATCGTCTGCGGAAACCAAAGGTTTGGATAATCCTACACCTGATCAGCAAGAAGCTATGCAATTTGTGGGTACTGTGCTTGCAGATACTGAAGATACATGGAATGAAATATTTAAACAGCAGTTGAATGCACAATATACGCCACCTAAATTGGTGATGTTTAATGGTGTAGTGAACTCAGGCTGTGGTACTGCACAAGCTGCAATGGGGCCATTTTATTGTCCTGCAGATCAAAAAGTTTATATAGATACAGCATTCTTTAAAGATATGCGCACGCAAATGGGTATTTCGGGTGAGCAAAATAACACTGAACTGAGTCGTGATGATCAGGCTGGAGATTTTGCACAAGCATACGTGGTTGCTCATGAAGTTGGTCATCATATACAAACACTTTTAGGTGTTTCTCAGCAGGTGCAGCAAGCACGTGCCAAAGCAACGAAAGTACAAGGTAATCAGTTGTCCGTTCGTCAAGAATTACAAGCAGATTGTTTCGCAGGAATTTGGGCAAATCACAACAATGCGCGTACGCAATTTTTAGAATCAGGTGATGTCGAAGAAGCGATGGATGCTGCACATAAAATTGGTGATGATTATTTGCAAAAAAGCGCAACGGGCCAAGTGGTACCAGACAGTTTTACCCATGGTACTAGTCAACAGCGGATGAAATGGTTTGACATTGGTTTAAAGTCAGGTCGAATTGACAGTTGCGATACGTTTAATCAAGCAATTTAAACAAGTTTTATTGCATCAAAAAAAGACTTTCCTCTTTTCTTTTTTTGATGCTGATCTAGATTTTGATTTTAAAGACATGTTTATTTATTTAAGAATTTCTTGAAATTAACTAAAATTCGGAAGCTAACAAATAGGGCTGCGCACGAAAATAATCCAATCCCAAACACTGTAAATTTTAAATTATTTATGTCTTGTTGATATGCTTGTTGTATTTGGGCTTGATCGTATTTGAATTCCTGAGAGTGTTGTGTGCGACTATCCGTATATTTAACTTGATGAATATAGAAGTTGTAGCCTACTTTTAGTAAATCGACTTGATGAATCTGTCGGGTTTGTTGCTGGTTGTATTGATCTGTACAAATATTTGCATAGTGCTCGCAACTAATTTTGGCAATATAACCATTTTGCGCAATCGCAATATATATAGCTGGGTCTGGTTTTTGATTGTTAGAAATTAACACCAATTGCTCTTTCTTTGTGGAAACCAAATGAATCGTTTGAGCATTTTGAAATGTTTGATCAGCTAAACGTATTTCATTTAATTTTGAGATACACGTCCAGACCAAAGAGATGGTGATGAAAAAAATAACAGCCGCGAAACACATGCGGAAAACAGTTTTTACAGTAAGGTGCATAAGATCATCACAACAAGCAGTTTAAACCATAAGACACTAAACCTATGGCAGTTACTTTATGGTAAAACATTCTGTATGAAATAGTGAAATAAACTGAATTGCTACACGAAAATAGTCGCGATTTGAGTACAATATTTACAATCTAAATGAGTTGCTGTTAGGTATTTTTTATTTAAATATATAATTTGAATTTGCTCATTAGCACTCAGGCTCAAAGAATTGGATGAGGAATGGGAAACTTTTTTTTCTTACAGGTATTTACTGTAATTTTTGCACTCTCAATTGCAACTACAATTTTTAATAAGCGGATCTTGGGCTTTCCACAAGCCATTGGTGTGCCTATTGTTTCAGCAATTTTTGTCTTTATTTTACAGTGGGGCGCAAGCCTGCTGAATGGTAATCAATTTGTGGTCATCAATATTCATAATATTGAGGAAGCAGTTCGACATATTGATTTTTATGACTTTTTAATTAATGGTGTGATCTGTTTTATTTTGACGTCTTCCGCGTTGAAATTTAAGGTCTCAGATTTACGTAGCCATTGGAAACCTATTAGTATTTTGGCCAGTATTGCGCTGGTTTTGTGTGCCACGTTCTTTGGGATGGCGCTGTATGGTTACCAATTTTTAATTGGACAGCATGTTGATTTACTGGTGCTGTTATTGCTTGGTGCTGCTTTGGGGGCGACGGATCCAATCGGGATTAAAGGCGTATTAAGTTCTGTACGTGCTCCCCATCATTTAATTGTTAAGTTGGAAGGTGAGTCACTATTTAACGATGCAATGTGTATTGCCTTATTTATGACCTTGTTAAATGTACTGCAGGGTGCGCACGTCACATTGTATGGCATTTTAAAAACCTTACTTTATGAAATTGTCGTAGCTATTATTATTGGCTGGGGTTTTGGTCAAGCCATATTGCGTATTTTACGTGGTAAGCATGAGATGGAGTCGCTGATTTTGACTACGGCCTTATTGGCCTGTGGTTCGTATTTAGTTGCATTGTTTGCTCACGCTTCTGCACCTATTGCATGTGTGATTGGTGGCTTAATTGTGGGTAACCGCTGGAAAGAGATTTTAGAAGCACGTGAAATCCGTGAAGTGAATCATTTTTGGCATACAGTTGAAGGGATTATTAACTCCTTTTTATTTACGCTTATCGGTTTAGAGCTTTTTATTTTAGATCTCAGTATTAGCTTAATTTTGGGCGGGATTGTTGCCTTCTTAATTTTGCATGCTTCACGCTTTGCTGCCAATTATCTTTCCTTTGCCTTTTTCCCAAGTTTTCGCAAAAAGAGTTACAACGGTAGTTTGGCCATATTGTCTTGGGGTGGGGTGCGTGGTGGGATTTCGCTTGCCTTAATTTTGGCGGTCGCGAACGTGCCTCAGTTAAGTGAATATAGCAGTATTTTAATTGGGTATACCTTTATTGTGGTGCTGTTATCTGGTTTGGTCTGCGGTTTAGGCCTGCCTGCGGTCATGAATGCTTTTTATCATAATCCTGATGAAGAAACCCAAGGCTTTAAAGGTTGGTATCAACGGATGTGCCATAAAATGAACCGTAAAGGTTTTCAATATGTGGTGGGTGAGGATGCATTAGGTAATGAAACGATTACCGTGTATAAGCCAGAAGCATTGATTGATGAAAAGGCTGAGGATGGTGTAGCTGCGGTACATAACCCTGAGCGTGTACAAGAAGTAAAACGCTTAGAAAACCCAGATAACTTCTAAGGATTAGTACAAATTTTACTCTGATATTTATCTTATACATTTAACCTGTATAAGAATTGCGAAAGCCAAATAAAGTATAACTTTATTTGGCTTTTTTATTATTTATGTAAAGTATTAATTTATAACCATTTGACGGAAACTTGGTATATGGCTTTCTATTTTTAAGTAAAAAGCTGGAAATTCGGTTACAAAAAATGTGACTCATGTCACAAAAAATAAGTTGTTGTTATTTAATGGTTATATTACAGTTTTAGGAGTGTAGACATGGCAATTAAACAATATTTTTCAAGCAATTGTGCAAAAAAAAAGCAAAATGTGATATAAAACACATTATTAAAAATAGAGTTTCTAATGGGTTTTATTTTAATGAAAAAGTTAAAAAAACAACACATTGCAAAACTAATCTAAAACAGAAACATACATAACACATATTGAGGGTCACGCTATGACGCAAATTTCTGTTATTTCGAAGGAAAGTCATCAGGTTCTAGAACAAGTCGATTCGAACCGTGTTGGACTTACACAAAACTCAGTTGTTGTAGTTAAGGTCCCGAAAGAGGATGTGGCTTCAATTACGCGAGATGGCAACAATGCAGTAATCACGCTAAAAAGCGGTGAAACTATTGTTATTGAAAATTATTTTGCTGGTGACAAACCAGATAACAGTCTGGTTTTTGAAGGCGACGACGGTAGTTTGTTCTGGGCTAAATTTACAGATGCAAATGGTGCCATTGCAGACGTGATCCAATATCAACCTTTAGCAGAAATTGAGCCTTTATTGTATAAAGACTCTTTAGTTGGTGCAATTTTACCTTGGGCATTGGGTGCTGCTGGTGTTGGTGCAGTAGGTGCTGCAGTTAATAATGGTTCATCAAATAACAATGATGGTACGCCAAGCCCTGTTAAAAAATTAAGTACATTGGTTGTGACTGATAACGTTGAGCCTAAAACTGGCCAACTTACAGCGGGTAGCGCAACAAATGACAAAACACCTGTTGTCTCAGGTACAGGTGCAGAACCTGGTGCGACAATTAAAGTTTATGACGGTAACCAGCTAGTTGCTGAAACTGTAGCAAAAGCAGATGGTAGCTGGAGCGTTAAACTTCCTAAAGAATTGACAGATGGCGAACATTCAATTTCTGCAACGCAGACAGTGGATGGCGTTGAAGGCCCTAAATCAGACGCTTTAAATTTCACAGTAGATACTCAAGATCCGACTGTTAGTATTAATGATTTGGGCGATACCAACGATACGACCCCTACGATTAGCGGTAAAACCAACGAACCGAAAGCTGAAATTGACGTTGTAATTAAAGATAAAAATGGCAACGTTGTTGACAGTGGTAAAGCAAATGTAGATGACCAAGGCAACTGGAATTACACTCCATCAAAACCTTTGCCAGAAGGCGATTACAAAGTTGAAGTGACTGCGAAAGACCCTGCAGGCAATGAAAGCACACAAGATAAAGGTGGTTTGGTTGTAGATACGACTGATCCTACAATTACGATTGATCCGTTAAAACCAACGGGTGACTCAACACCAACGATCACTGGTAAAACAGATCCTGATGCTTCTGTTGATGTAGTCATTAAAGACAAAGATGGCAACATTGTTGATTCAGGTAAAGGCACTGTAGATGGTAATGGTGATTGGACTTATACACCATCTAAACCGCTTCCAGAAGGTCCGTATGAGGTTGAAGTTACTGCAAAAGATCCAGCTGGTAATGATAAAACTGTAACTGATAAAGGCTTAGATGTAGATTCATCTTTACCTGTAATTAGCATTGATCCGCTTAAACCAACCAATGACACGACACCAACGGTGACAGGTAAAACTGAGCCAGGCGCAACAGTTACTGTTGAAGTTAAAGACTCGACAGGTAAAGTTGTAGATTCTGGCCCAGCAACTGTAGATAGCAATGGCAACTGGTCATACACACCATCTACAACACTACCAGATGGCGCGTATACTGTTGATGCGACTGCAAAAGATTCTGCAGGTAATCCATCGACTGCGACAGACAAAGGCTTATCTGTAGATACGCAAGCACCTACAATTAGCATTAACCCTCTTGCACCAACCAATGACACGACACCGACTGTTTCAGGTAAAACTGAAGCGGGCGCAACTGTTAATGTTGAAATTAAAGATGCAACAGGTAAAGTTGTAGAGTCTGGTCCTGCAACTGTAGATAGTAATGGCAACTGGTCATACACACCATCTACAACATTACCAGATGGCGCGTATACTGTTGATGCAACTGCAAAAGATGCTGCAGGCAATCCAGCAACTGCAACAGACAAAGGCTTAGCCGTTGATACGCAAGCACCAACAATTAGCATTAATCCACTTGCTCCAACCAATGACAATACACCAACGATTTCAGGTAAAACTGAGCCTGGTGCAACTGTTAATGTTGAAATTAAAGACCCAACTGGCAAAGTTGTAGAGTCTGGTCCAGCAACTGTAGATGGCAATGGCAACTGGTCATATACACCAGCAAACCCACTTCCAGAAGGTCCATATACGGTTGATGCAACTGCAAAAGATCCTGCGGGCAATCCTTCAACAGCAACAGAGCAAGGCTTAGATGTTAATACATCTGCACTTAGTGTATCGATTGATCCATTAAAACCAACGCAAGATACAACACCAGATATTTCTGGTAAAACAGCTGTTGGTGCAACAGTAACAGTTGAAGTGAAGGACTCGACTGGTAAAGTTGTGGCTACAGGCCCAGCGACAGTGGATTCAAATGGTAATTGGACATTTACACCATCTACTGCACTTGCTGAAGGAAACTATACAGTTGCAGTTGAAGCCGTAAATGCTGCCAACACGAAAGCAAATGCGACTGCGACGGGTTTAATTGTAGACACTACTTTACCAGCAGTGACTATTGATCATTTGGTTTTAACCAATGATGCAACTCCAACAGTAAAAGGCACAACAGAAAAAGGTGCAACGGTCACTGTTGAAGTTAAAGATTCGACAGGTAAGGTTGTAGATTCTGGTCCAGCAACTGTAGATGCGAACGGCAACTGGACTTATACGCCATCTAAAACACTTCCAGATGGTGCATACACTGTTGATGCAACTGCAAAAGATGCTGCAGGCAACCCAGCTACTGCAACAGACAAAGGTTTGGTTGTAGATACAACTCCACCAACAGTGACGATTGATGTATTAGGTTTGACGAATGCTACGTCACCAATCATTAAAGGTACAGCTGAAGCGGGTGCAACAGTTACTGTAGAAGTAAAAGATGCAGCAGGTAATGTCATTGACTCTGGTAATGCGCAAGTTGATGGCAGTGGCAATTGGACATTTACACCAAATAAACCGCTAGCAGATGGTTCTTATAAAGTTGAAGCGACTGCTAAAGATGCTGCAGGTAACCCTGATATTGCAATTGATACAGGTTTGAAAATTGATACTGTTCCACCAACAGTAGACATTGATAATCTATTTGGTGCTGCTTCAGCACGTATGCTAATGAGTGTTGCAAGTACAACATCAGCATCGTTACCACAAACCAATCAAGTAAAACCAACATTCTCTGGTAATTCGACGAAGAGTGTTGAAGTCATGATTTATCTACAAGATGAATCAGGTAAAAATATTGATTCGGGCTTAGCAAAATTAGACACAGCTACAGGTAAGTGGACTTACACACCATCTCATGATTTGGCTGAAGGCTATTACATGCTTCAAGCAATTTCTAAAGATGCTGCAGGTAACCAAAGTGCGCCAGCTGCGAAAGCATTTATTGTTGATATTCAAGCACCTGTGGTTGAGGTGGATGATGTTGGCTTAACCAATGACGCAACACCTGATGTGAAAGGTAAAGTAAATGAACCTACATCTACAGTGACTGTAAAAGTTGCTGATGCGACTGGCAAAGTTATTGAGACAGGTATCGCAACAGTTGCTTCTGATGGTAAATGGTCATATACCGTTAAAACATCGCTTACAGATGGTGACTATGTTGTATCTGCAACAGCAAAAGACAAAGCAGGCAACATTAGTGCAGAAGATAGTGCAACAGCTAAGATTGATACAGCAGCACCAACATCTACACTTACAGTCAGCCCTACAGGCGAAGTTGTTATCACCTTCAGCGAAGCTGTAAAAGGTTTTGATAAGTCAGATGTGACAGTGAATGGCGGTACACTGCTTAACTTAACACAACAAGCGGATGGTTCTTGGAAAGGCCAAGTTGTTGCGAATGGAACCACAGGCGCGAGTGGCAAAATAGATGTAATTATTGCTGATAGCTCATATACAGATACAGCGGGTAACGCAGGTAAAGGTTCGAGCGTTCTTGGTATGGATGTAGTTAGCGTTGATACCACACCGCCTGCAGCGACGATTGTGATTTCACCTGCTGGTGATGTGACAATTAGTTTTAGCGAGCCAGTAAAAGGCTTTGATGCATCTGATGTCAAAGTGACTGGTGGTACATTGCAAGGCTTAACACAACAAGCAGATGGTACTTGGACAGGTCACGTTGTTGCAAATGGCAACACGGGTGCGTCAGCAAACGTAGATTTAACCATCCCAGCTGGCTCATACACAGACTTGGCCAATAATCCAGGTACTGCTGCAACTCAATCACAATCTGTACCAAGCATCGATACTACAGCACCAACGCCAACAATTACGTTGACTCCAGCGGGCGAAGTAACAATCAGCTTCAGCGAGCCAGTAAAAGGCTTTGATGCGACTGATGTGAAAGTGACTGGCGGTAAATTGGTTAATTTAACTGAACAACCAGATGGCACTTGGACGGGGCAAGTCGCAGCAAATGGCGCGACTGGTGCTCCAGGAAATGTAGTTGTTTCGATTGGTGCAGGCTCTTATACAGACGTGGCAAATAACCCAGGTAATGGTGGATTTGCAATTGAAAATGTACCAAGTATTGATACCACAGCGCCGACTTCAACAGTGACACTCGATGCAAACGGCAACTTAAAAATCACATTCAGCGAAGCGGTTAAAGGTTTCGATGCATCTGATGTGAAAGTAGCTGGCGGCACAGTAAGTGGCTTAACACAACAGCCTGATGGCTCTTGGACTGGTAAAGTTGTTGCAGATGGCAACACAGGTGCATTGGGTAAAGTGACCGTGAGTGTTGCAGACAATTCTTATACCGACCTTGCGGGTAATAATGGTAAAGGCAATAGCGCAACAAATGATATTGCGAGTGTTGATACGACAGCGCCGACAGCAACGATTGTGATTACGCCAGCGGGCGAAGTAACGATCAGCTTCAGCGAGCCAGTAAAAGACTTCACTCCATCTGACTTGGTTGTAGCGGGTGGTGCTGTCACTGGTTTGGTTCAACAGCCAGATGGTACTTGGAAAGGTCAAGTCGTGTCGAATGATCCAACAGGCGCACCAGGTCAAGTAGATATTACGATTCCAGCGGGTTCATACACAGACAATGCAGGTAATCCAGGTCAACCAGCAACAGCTAGTCAATCTGTTCCAGGTTTCGATACTACAGCACCAACGTCTACGATGACTCTAGATGCGAATGGCAACTTGAAGATCACGTTCAGCGAAGCAATCAAAGGCTTCGATGCATCTGATGTGAAAGTGACAGGTGGTACAGTGAGTGGCTTAACTCAACAGGCTGACGGTTCTTGGACAGCTAAAGTTGCAGCAGATGGCAACACAGGTGCACCAGGTCTAGTCACAGTTACTGTTGCAGACAACTCATATACAGACCTTGCAGGTAATAACGGTAAAGGTTCAAAAGTTGAAAATATCAGTGTGCCAAGTATCGATACAACTGCGCCAACATCTACGACAACCCTAGATGCAAATGGCAACTTGAAAATCAGCTTCAGCGAAACGGTTAAAGGTTTCGATGCATCTGATGTGAAAGTGACTGGCGGTACAGTAAGTGGCTTAACTCAACAAGCAGACGGTTCTTGGACAGGCA
>NZ_SGSS01000049.1:0-11746 GCF_004209135.1 Acinetobacter sp. WCHAc060006
GCTAATCTAAGAAAATAAAAAAGACCGCATATAGCGGTCTTTTTTTTAATCGCTTAAATGATTAAGCAGATTTAACAGCAGCTAAAAGCTCGTCTTGGCGAGTTTTAAGCGCAGCTGGTAAACGGTCACCTAACTTGTTGAACAATTCAGTGTGGCTTTCAAGTTCTTTGATCCATTGATCTTTGTCTTGAGAAGTAACAAGGTCAAATTGTTCTTTAGTGAAGTCTGAACCAGTCCAGTTCAACTGTTCGTAAGTTGGTACACGGCCGATTGGTGTATCAATTGCAGTAGCACGACCTTCACAGCGGTCAATGATCCACTCAAGAACACGCATGTTTTGACCGAAACCAGGCCATACGAAGTTGCCTTCAGCATCACGACGGAACCAGTTCACGTTGTAGATACCTGGAAGTTTGTTACCAGCAGCTTCTGCTTTAGCAGCAACTTCTTCACCCATTTCTAACCAATGAGAGAAGTAGTCAGCCATGTTGTAGCCAGCGAAAGGAAGCATCGCGAATGGGTCGCGACGAACAATACCTTGTTGACCAACAGCAGCGGCAGTTGTTTCAGAGCCCATAGTTGCAGCTTTGTAAACACCGTCAACCCAGTCAAATGCTTCTGAAATTAGAGGCACTGTGTCTGCACGACGACCACCAAAGATGAACGCAGAAATTGGCACACCAGCTGGATTTTCCCAGTCAGCGTCGATAGAAGGGCATTGACCAGCAGCAACAGTGAAGCGCGCATTTGGATGAGCAGCTTTTTCAGCGCCAGTATGCGGTTGGCCTTTCCAGTTTGTAAGGTTAGCAGGCGCTTCTTTAGAAAGACCTTCCCACCATACTTCGCCATTGTCTGTCACAGCAACGTTTGTATAAATAACGTCTTTGTGAAGAGTAGCCATACAGTTCGGGTTAGTCTTAGTATTTGTACCAGGCGCTACACCGAAGAAACCAGCTTCAGGGTTGATTGCATATAAGCGACCGTCTTCACCTGGTTTGATCCAAGCAATATCGTCACCTACAGTTTCAATTTTCCAACCTTCATAACCAGCTGGTGGAATCAACATTGCAAAGTTTGTTTTACCACAAGCAGATGGGAATGCAGCTGCGATGTAGTGTTTTTCGCCTTGTGGATTAGTCACACCAAGGATCAGCATGTGTTCAGCTAACCAACCTTGTTGACGACCCATTGAAGAAGCAATACGTAAAGCTAGGCATTTTTTACCCAACAATGCGTTACCGCCGTAACCAGAACCGTAAGACCAGATTTCACGAGTTTCTGGGTAATGAACGATGTATTTTTCAGGGTTGCAAGGCCAAGCAACGTCTTTTTCGCCTTCTGCAAGTGGCGCACCAACAGTGTGTACGCAAGGTACGTATTCACCATCAGTACCAAGTACGTCATAAACAGCTTTACCCATACGAGCCATTTTAGACATGCTTACAGCAACGTAAGGAGAGTCAGTAAGTTCGATACCGATGTGAGCAATATGAGAACCTAAAGGACCCATAGAGAAAGGTACTACGTACAAAGTACGACCTTTCATTGAACCGTCGAATAAACCGTTAAGACGAGCACGCATTTCAGCTGGAGCTTCCCAGTTGTTTGTTGCGCCAGCATCTTCTTGCTTTTCAGAGCAGATATAAGTACGACCTTCAACACGAGCAACGTCAGAAGGATCAGAATTAGCAAGGTAAGAACCAGGATGTTTTTCTTGGTTAAGTTCTTGCATTGTGCCGTTAGCGATCATCAAGTCGATATAACGTTGATATTCTTCTGCGCTACCGTCACACCATTCGATTTTTGCTGGTTTGGTTAATTTTGCAATTTCTTCCACCCAAGCAATAAGCTTAGGGTGACGAACGAATTCTGGTGCGTTCACTTGGGTCATGGTGAGGCCTATCTAAAGTGTGTACAAACTGTACAAAGTCTAATCTGTGCAAAGGGTTACAATGCGCAGATGAAATATTAAAAAAAGTGGCGCTATTAAAGCATAATTTCATAAAAAAAATAAGACTAAAGAAGTGGTAGATTTTATTTGGTAGATAATGCTATTTATGATTTATTTTGTTAAATAACAATATCTTGTGTAATTTTAATTATTTTTTAATCATATTTTTTGTTTTAATGGGTATTATTTATTTTATGTATAACCATATAAAACAATGGCTTGTACTTGCTTTGTAATTGGGAAATATTATTGATTAAATAAATGGTGGTAATTCGAATTTTACATAAAGGTGCTATTAATTGTTGATAAATTCTACAAAATAATAATATTCAGGGTTGAGACGTATAAAAAATGTCTAAACAAACGAAACCTTTATCCATTATATATAATCAAAATTCAGGTTTTCATGCCAATCAAAAAGAAGATGGATATGAGGAAATATTGCATATTTTCTCGGCGCATGATTTTGAAATACAGTCATTTGAAATTAGTGAATTTGGAAACTTTGCAAATTTCATGTCGCATGTGTTAGCGCGTCATCAACAACTTGATAATCATGGAGTTGTGGTGGTTGCGGGTAGAGATGGCACCTTAAATGCTGTTGCGCAATACTTAATGGGTACGTCAATTCCAATGGGAATATTGCCTTTAGGTACATTTAATTATGTTGCACGTGTGTTGGATATACCACTGCAATTAAAACAGGCTGCAGAAGTTATTGTGCAGGGGCTAATTCGTGAAACGCATGTTGCCAGCATTAATAACCATATTTATTTAAATAATGCGAGTTTGGGGTTATATCCTTTATTTATAAAAAAACGTGAAATTTATAATCAACGTTTTGGGCGCTTTCCAGTACATGCATACACTTCGGGCTTAGATGTATTAATTCGTGATCGCAAGGAATTAAAACTACAGATTGAAGTGGATACTATTTATTATCCTGTTAAAACACCGCTGATTTTCTTTGGTAATAATCAGCTACAGTTGGCAGATCTAAATTTAAAAATTGCAAAACAGGCTGCTTTAGGCAAAGTCGCAGGCGTAGTGGTTGCTAAGAGCGATAAACTCAGCTTGTTTAAAATGCTGTGGCAACTGATTCGTGGCAACCTAGAACATACTCCAGATGTTTATAGCTTTGCTGCAGATGAAGTCAAAATACATGCAAATAGTAAAAAACTAACCGTGGCTGTCGATGGGGAACTTAAAGAGTTATATCCACCTTTATGTATAAAGGTACATAAACATGCCTTAAAGATTATGGTGCCTAATGTTAGTTCATCTTTCTGATTTACATTTTGGGACAGAGCAACCCGAATGTATACGTGCCTTAGGTGATTTTTGTGCCCTGCATCAACCTGAGCTTATTGTTGTGAGTGGGGATTTAACCCAGCGCGCACGTTTTCAGCAATTTTATGCTTGTAAGCAATTTTTAGAGAGTTTAAAGCGTCCATATTTGGTGGTGCCTGGAAACCACGATATACCGCTATTTCATTTGTGGAATCGATTTATTAGTCCATTTGCGCGTTATCAACTTTTTTTTGGCAATATGGAAACAACGCTAGAAACAGAACATTTCATGATTGTTGGGGTAAATAGCATCCGTCGACGTTACCATACACGTGGACATATTTCTTTGGCGCAAATTGCAGAAGTGGATCAATTGCTTAAGCAAGCGCCACAGCAAAAGCTTAAATACGTGGTTGCACATCAGCCATTTTATATACCGCCACAAGAGAAAGAAGCGTTGAAAGATTGTCCTGTGCTCGGGCGAATGGCTTTACAGACTTGGGCTAAAAATGGATTAAATGGGCTATTGCATGGGCATTTACATCAAGCAGCGCGCTATGATTTAAATCAAATTTATCAGTTGGGTTGTGATCATCCTATTTGGGAGATTCATGCAGGAACGGCGACATCACATCGATTACATCATGGTTTAGCCAATAGTTTTAATACTCTTGATATGCACGGAAATATGCAAGCTTATGTCTTTGATATGGCCAGCCAACAGTTTTGTTTATCGCAACAATTAGAAGCTTTAATTTAGAAAAGATTGAAACTGCATAAAAAATCTACAAAAAAAGCACTTTTTTTAATTTTAGCCCTTGAAGCAGATTTTTCCATCCCCACAAAAGTGTCATATCAAAATTTTGTCGATGACCTAGGAATAAGAAGTCATCTTCACATCGTAATCAATGACATTTTTAAATGTCTATGGAGCTAGAAATGAGCAAGATTCGTCCTTTACATGACAACGTTGTTATCCGCCGTGTTGAGAAAGAAACTAAAACTGCTGGCGGTTTAATCTTGAGTACTTCTGCTGCTGAGCAGCCAGCTCAAGGTGAAATCATTGCAGTGGGTAATGGCAAAGTAACAGACAACGGTGTACGCGCACTCGACGTTAAAGTAGGTGATAACGTACTTTTTGGTGCTTATGCGGGCACTAAAGTAAAAGTTGAAGGTGAAGAACTTCTTGTGATGAAAGAATCTGACATTTTAGCTGTACTTGAAGGCTAAGTTTAGATCTCTCAAACCGAATTCGATTTGAAAAATATATTAAAAATTTTGGAGTAAACCATGTCAGCTAAAGACGTAAAATTTGGTGATTCAGCGCGTTCAAAAATGATCGCGGGCGTAAACGTACTTGCAGACGCAGTAAAAGTAACTTTAGGTCCTAAAGGCCGTAACGTTGTCATCGACCGTTCTTTCGGTGCGCCACACATCACTAAAGATGGTGTTTCTGTAGCAAAAGAAATTACGCTAAAAGACAAGTTTGAAAACATGGGTGCTCAGCTTGTACGTGAAGTATCTTCAAAAACCAATGACATCGCGGGTGACGGTACAACAACTGCAACTGTACTTGCTCAAGCAATCCTAAACGAAGGTATCAAATCAGTAACTGCTGGTATGAACCCAATGGATCTTAAACGCGGTATCGACATCGCAGTTAAAGCGGTTGTTGCTGAAATTAAAGCGACAGCTAAACCAGCTTCTGACTCTAAAGCGATTGAGCAAGTTGGTTCGATCTCTGCGAACTCTGATACAACTGTGGGTTCTTTAATTGCGCAAGCAATGGAAAAAGTAGGCAAAGAAGGCGTAATTACAGTTGAAGAAGGTTCAGGCTTCGAAGACTCGCTTGACGTTGTAGAAGGTATGCAGTTTGACCGTGGTTATATCAGCCCGTACTTTGCAAACAAACAAGATACGTTAACTGCAGAACTTGAAAACCCATTCATCCTTCTTGTAGACAAAAAAATCAGCAACATCCGTGAATTGATTGCTGTACTTGAAGCTGTTGCTAAAACAGGTAAACCACTTCTTATCATCGCTGAAGATGTTGAAGGCGAAGCGTTGGCTACACTTGTAGTGAACAACATGCGCGGTATTATCAAAGTATGTGCGGTTAAAGCACCAGGTTTTGGTGATCGTCGTAAAGCTATGCTTCAAGATATCGCGATTTTAACTGGCGCGACTGTGATTTCTGAAGAAGTTGGCATGTCACTTGAACAAGCTTCTCTTCAAGATTTAGGTACAGCGCATAAAGTAACTGTTTCTAAAGAAAACACTGTAATTGTTGATGGTGCTGGTAATGCTGCTCAAATCGCTGAGCGTGTAACTCAAATCCGTGCGCAAATTGAAGAATCAACTTCAGAATACGATAAAGAAAAACTTCAAGAACGTGTAGCTAAATTAGCAGGCGGTGTAGCAGTCATCAAAATTGGTGCTGCAACTGAAGTTGAAATGAAAGAGAAGAAAGACCGTGTGGATGATGCGCTTCACGCAACTCGTGCTGCGGTTGAAGAAGGTGTTGTTGCGGGTGGTGGTGTTGCACTGGTACGTGCTGCATCTGCACTTGATGGTCTGACTGGTGCTAACGATGACCAAAACGTAGGTATCAACATTCTTCGTCGTGCAATCGAAGCTCCGCTTCGTCAAATCGTAGCCAATGCTGGTGATGAGCCATCTGTAGTAATCAATGCTGTGAAGAACGGTGAAGGTAACTACGGTTATAACGCTGCAACTTCTGAATATGGCGATATGCTTGAAATGGGTATTCTTGACCCTGCAAAAGTAACACGTTCTGCGCTTGAGCATGCTGCATCTGTTGCGGGCTTAATGTTGACGACTGAATGTATGATCACTGAAATCCCAGAAGAAAAACCAGCAATGCCTGACATGGGCGGAATGGGTGGTATGGGCGGCATGATGTAATACATCATCTTCCATAAAGTTCAAAAAAACCTCGTATTTTTAATACGGGGTTTTTTTATTGTTTATTCAATAAAGTTGTATAAAAGAAAACCTTTATTGTGAAAATTGCAAAGCCCTGTTCAATCGGGAAATTTAATGTGAAATAGATATTTAAAATGCTTTTTTTTGAGTAAAAAACCGACTATGCTAATCAGAATAATAATAAAAACAAATGATTAAATAAACATAGTAGCTAGGGGATAAGAATGAATGATCGAGAGCATGAAATTATTGGCAGTATTTACGATGCAGCTATCGACGTCAGTTTATGGCCACAAGTCATTGAAAAAATCGTCAAATATACCAATAGCAAAACCGCTATTTTTACTGCATTAGACCAATTTAGCCCAAGTTACGATTTTTTATTTAGTCACAATATTCCAGATGAAGCTTTGCATGCCTATCGTGATGAGCGGATTCGCGTGATTGACATGCAGTTACACCGAGTATTGTGGGAAAATTCGGGTGTGGGGCAAGTAGCGAGCTCGGATTTATCGCATTATGGGGAAAACCCTGAAAGTGATGAATATATCTTTTATGAACGCTGTTTGAATCCAACGGGAATCAGTTATATATCCGCTGTTTTGCTTGATCAAGGATCACATCGCTGGGCGGTTTTAGGGTTACACCGTGCGCCTGATGCAGCGCCGTATCAACAAAAAGAGTTGGATTTTTTAAAGCAATTGGGGGTGCATTTGCGCCGTGCTTTACAAATCCATCGTCAGTTTAGTTTGGTTAAACAAGAAAATTTAAGTTTGTATAGTGTGCTCGATCATTTAAAAACAGGTGTAATTTTGCTTGATCATCAGCTGAGTTTGACTTATTCAAACCCTTTAGCTCAAAGCATGATTGAACACGATTCATGTTTAGATTTGGATTTGTATAATCGCTTAAAAACCCATGCTTATGATCAAAGTCGTTTAGATCAATTATTAAATTCAGCCTTATTAGGACAGTCTGCATTAAATGCATATGTAGGCGGTGTATTGGCTTTGTCAGATCTGAAAGGACGAGAATTAATGCTGACTATCGTGCCTTTTTCTAAATTAAAAAATATGCAGCATCAAGATGCAGGACAACATCAAATAGCGGTATTTCTGACCGATAAACATCAACTCTACGCCTTGTCAAAAGCCTATTTGCAGCAAGCTTATCAATTGTCTAAACGTGAGTTTGAGCTGTGTGAGTTGTTGTTGAATGGTTGTAAGTTAGAAGAAATCGCTGAACATTGTGGAATTACCCTCAGTTCGGTGCGCACTTATTTTAAAAATATTTATGAAAAAACCCAATGCAACTCGCAGATTGAACTTATGCATTTATTAATGGGCTGTACCATTCATTTTGAGCATATTGGTTAAAGCAGCCTAAGTCGGGCTTAAGCTACTTCTGAGTATTTTAGTTACTACGTTGTAGGGTAAAAGTGTCTTCGCCTTGCGGATGCAAGGTTAGGCTTGTTCCGGAGATGCTATAAGTTGCATTAACTTTAGTGCTATCCGAAGTGTCATGTAATCCACCGCAACCGTTGGTGTCATATAACACTTCTGTTACGGCAAGTGTATTGGATGTTATTGAATATTTACCATATTCAATTCCTGGGTTATCGCAATCACCTTCGGTGTCTAACAAGAAATAGAATCCTGTGTCAAAGAAAGCAAACAAGTGAGTTTGATTAAATTGCCAAGTGCCGACTAGACCTGATGATTGTTTTACTTTAGTTAAAATATAGGTGCTATTACTTCCTACATCGGTCAGCACTAGATCTGTACCGTTATAACTTAAGCGGTGATGACCATCATTGTCAGGATGTGAAAGCCCGTAGTCACCATTTGTATCGAGTGAGATCTCTGGACTCAGTGCTGAAGTTAAAGCATTCCAATTTAGTCGTCCTATTTCAATACCAGGTTGCCCCGTTACATCAGCTTCATCTGCTTCACCTAGCGCATAACGTCCATCGGGTAAAATATGTAATAAAACAGCAGATGTGTTGGTGCGTCCAATTTCCCAAGTTCCAGCAATATCTTTATAGAATTGGCTTGCGCTACTTGTGGTAGTACCTTCTATATTGGGTCTTGTGAGTATAAATGTACCTTCATTTGGTTCGTGGAGTGTAAGTGATGTCGTATTAACCGTGACTGGTAGACCTGAGCTTGAGCTTGCACTATTGTCAGATAAGCCTGCACAGCCATTTGTATCGATCAGGATATTATCTACGAATAACTTTCCATCTTGAACACGATATTTACCATATTCGATACCTGGTCCACCACAAGGCGTTTCTCCAACTTCCACTTGATCGTCCCCAACAGCATCAACCATGATATAGGTATTATTATCCGGATTGAAAACAAATAGTTGCTTGCCTGAACTTGAGTTCCAAGCACCTGCAATGCTCGAATTGTTTTGAGGGACTTTAGTAAATGTTGCACTTTCATTAGGGTTTTGAGCTTCAGAAATTTTTAACTGTGTACCATCAAATGATATTTTCATATCACGTGTTTTTCCAGAATCAGTTAAGCCCCAATCTTCATTTGTATCAATTGAAGATTGCGCCCATAAATCTCCAGCAACAGCATTCACCGATAACTCACCGTACTCCATGCCATTCGCACTATCAGATGGTGAGCTAACAATAGGTTCGCCAATCAGGTATTTCCCGTCTGAGGTTACTTGAAGTACGATTTCTGATTCAGCATTTTTTGCGTACCAAACCCCAACGATATCTTTGAGGAGTGTTTTGTTAAAGTTAGCTTGTGCTTCTGTTGCGCTAACTACGACTTTATCTTTAAAAACTTCTATTGTTTGTAGAAAAGGTTGAAAGCTTGTAATAAATTCTGTTGTTGGTTTAGAGAAGTCAATTGAGTTTGCAGGGAGTTGACTCACTGAGTCAGGGATTTGAATACCATCGTCATGATCACCCTCAGAATCTAAAGATTGTAAAAAAATAAGTAAATTTGTTCGTGTTGTTACATCATCGGCTAACTCCACAGGGGTAATACGATCAGCACCAGTTACTGTGCCAATTTCAATATTTCCGATATGGAAAGTGATTTCATCACCTTCTTGATATTCAAACTCCCCTTGAGCATTTGTACGTTTAGAAACGCCATTAATTGTATACGTTGCGCCACTCACAGGTCCATCGGTCAGTATCCCAGTTTTTAGGGAGCTTGAAGGTGGGGGAGCAGAACTACCAGAATCATTGTCTGAACCGCCACATGCACTCAGTAAGCCTGCTAAAGTTAAGCATAATAAAGTTTTTTTCATCACGAATTCCTTGTTATTCAAATTGTCATATCTGCAGTATAGAAATTAGATGAGTTTAGGAGCTATCCCAAAATTGGGAGGGTAAACACAAAAATCTGTGAGAAAAAATGAAGAAAAAACAATATTTTTGTGAAAAAGTATAATTTTTTGATTTTCAGTCACGTAAGATCCACTCGCCTATGTTAATTTGAAGAAAAATATTGCGTGTTTAAGCCCAATCGCCACCAGAAAGTGATCTTGTTCTATGCTGTCAAAATTTTTTATTGAACGTCCTATTTTTGCAGGTGTGCTCGCTATTATAGTGATGGCCGTACTTCACTTAGCGCTGCAATTGGTGTTGCTGGTGGTAGCGAAGTTGGTGGTCGTGTAGGTCTTTCTTATGTATTTGGCGGTAAATAATTACCCGTAAATACATTTGGATTAAACAAAAAAATCCCCGCAAATGCGGGGATTTTTTATATTTAAAATTTATTTATGTTATGAAAATACGTTACAAGTTAGTAAAAAGAAATTTTAAAAAATATACTTATTTTTTAAAATTTTGTTTTGTTGATAGGGGTTATAAATTTTTTTTTACTAATGGTTATGAAATTGTATTGAAAAAAAAGCTTTAAAAAGATTATTTAAAATAAAAATATCCTTAAATGGGGATGTATTACGGAACATTGTTGAGTATAGGATTCTTTCTTGAATAAAAACTAAATGTCAAGAAAGGTGAGCCTTATGAAATATAAATATACAGCCCTAACAGCTTCTATTTTCTATATTATCTATGGCTATGCAGGTATAGCAAATGCTACTGTGCAAGATGATGTAATAGCTCCTAACTATATTCAGACACCAGAGCTGACTGTAAATAACATAAACTCATCAGGATTAATAGCAGCGAATTTAATTAATGCTAATGACCTTACAGCTAATACTATTAATGTTAATGGAGGTGTATCTAGCACATCGCAAAACACGGTGACCCAAACTGTTCAAAATGTGTATTTTACCGATGATTATGGGAATTATGCGGGAAGTGCGATTTAATATTATAATGGTCTAACAAATTTATATTTATCTGGAGATAATACTGTATCTGGGACTTCTAATTTAAATGATACAAATATTAATGGGACATTAATAACAAATAATGTACAAATTAATGGCACACTTTCTGGTGTAAGCCAAATGAATATTAACGATTTGCGTGCAACTGGCCTATCTTTTGTGGATCAAAATGGTCAATCAGATGGTAGTTATATTTATAGCCAAAATGGTATCACCAATTTACAACTCTATGGTAATGCATCAATCAATACAGCCGAGATTATTGATTTGACAGCAGTGAATTTGAAAGTAAATGGCACGCTTTCTGGTGTAAGCAGAATGAATGTCAATGATTTGAGTGCAACAGGCTTGTCTTTTGTGGATCAAAATGGTCAATCGGATGGTAGTTATATTTATAGTCAAAATGGCCATACTGATTTGCAACTTAATGGCAATGCAACTATAAATACCGCTAATATTAATGAATTAACAGCAAGTAAACTGACCACAGGTGATTTACAAGTAAATGGTACCTTAACAGGAATTAACCAGATGGACTTGAGGGGTTTAAATACATCTACGGTTCAATTTGTGGATCAGAATGGTCAATCGGATGGTAGTTATATTTATAGTCAAAATGGCCATACTGATTTGCAACTTAATGGCAATGCAAATATAACTACAGCCAATATTAATGAATTAACAGCAAGTAAACTGACCACAGGTGATTTACAAGTAAATGGTACCTTAACAGGAATTAACCAGATGGACTTGAGGGGTTTAAATACATCTATGGTGCAATTTGTGGATCAAAATGGTCAATCGGATGGTAGTTATATTTATAGTCAAAATGGCCATACTGATTTGCAACTTAATGGCAATGCAACTATAAATACCGCTAATATTAATGAGCTGATTGCTGGTGATTTGCAAGTAAAAGGGGCATTAAAAACAAATACTATTGATGTTCAAAATAATTATATCAATCATTTGGCTAATGCTGTTGATGATCATCAAGCAGTTAATTTAGGTCAAGTAAATGGTTTGTTGCGTGATTCTCTTATTGGTGTAAATACATATACAGATAATCAGGTTGCAATTTTACGTCAAGAAGCCTTAGTAGAAACAGGACGTGTAAATCAAGCCGTTACCGATGGAGATAAAGCAACTTTAGCTTCTGCCAATAAAGCCACAGCGGATACGGCAACTGCATTACGTCAAGAAGCTTCCGTTGAAACAGCG
>NZ_SGSS01000005.1:0-152123 GCF_004209135.1 Acinetobacter sp. WCHAc060006
CTTGAAAGAAAATATAGGGGGCAATTGATTGAAGATCAGTAAATATTTTTATATACTTATTAAGTACTTATAAAAATAAAGACAATAATATGATATTTGCAATTTTCCTGATTTTCTTATTTATCGTATATCACGTAGTAAAAATAACGGCTGAAAAATTAGGTGCATTGAGAGCAAATTTTTTAAGCATTTTTTTCTTTATTTTTGAATTCTGCAATTACAGGTTATAAAAGAAAACGATAGATAATCAATTCATATTGTTCATATTCTCTATTTTGCTGGCATCAATTGTTTTTAAATATGTGCTTAGTATTGATACATTTAAAAATAGTGCTCTCGTTGCCATAATAAGCCAAATAATAATTATTGTTTTTTTGACAATATTGATTGGCATGGGAGCTGTTGCATTAAAGCACTAATGTGTAAGCAACAGCTACTCTCAATAACAAACTAAATAATTAGCTAACCCTTAATCATTATTTAATTGTCTTCTCGCATGTTTCAAAGCCGTTCTCAGGCCTTCTTCTATTGTTGGGTGGTAATACGGCTTATCGAGTAAGTCATCCACTGTAAGTGATTCATCAATCATCCATGCAAGTATGTGTGCGAGATGTTCTGCTTCATGACAAAACAATTCAGCTCCTAATACTTTGCGGGAATCCTTATCTATATAAATCTCAACTGCACCTTGGTTTTTAGCATTAACGATTGCTCGCCCTTGCTTGGCATAGTCAATAACACCTGTAATAAAGCTAACTTTATGTTCTTCAAGTTGCAGACTATTTTGCCCAACTGATGCCATTTCTGGTGAGCTGAAGACAATGCCCAACGGTGTTAATGTTTTAATATTAGAAACTTGCTTGTTACTTAATATATTTTGAACAACTAATTTTCCTTCGTGCGCAGCCTCATGTTGGATTGGAGTATTGGTAAAAGCATCACCTACAATATAGATTGGATAGTTAGAAAGTTGTTTTGTATTGGGATTGACTGGTATTTTTTTAGGATCACTAAAAATGCTGCTAATTTTCTCAAGATGCAATGTATTTAGGCGTGATTGACGACCAGTAGCAGATAGCACGTAATCAACCGTTATAAGCTGTTTTGTATCATTCTGTTGATATATTATTTCAATACCGTGTTCGGTCCGAGTGTAGTCACTAGGCAAAATTTCGAAGTTTAGATTTAATTCTTTGAGCAATTCATTTTGAGCTACTTGTTGTAGATTTTTGCTCACCAATGTGCCAATTTTACGGCTACGTGCAAAGATTTCAGTTTTGACACCTAGACGATGCATCGCTTGAGCCAGCTCTAAGGCAATAACGCCACTGCCGATTACGGCTATACTTTGTGGGAGTTGCTTTAATTCGAAGATTTGATCAGTCGTGATTAAACGATCCCCAAGTCGTTGTTTTAATTTTGCATCTATGTTTGGCGTGCTTCCAACGGCTAAAATAAAATTTTTGGCTTGATATTCTTGATGATTGACTTGAATAGTATTGGCATTAATAAATTCGGCGCGACCTGACATTTTGTGTTCTGAAGGCCAAGATTCAACATCTTTTAGAGTTGCACGAGTAAAACGGTCTCGAAGTTGTTGTACATGTTGCATCACTTGCGAAGTATCAATTTTTACTGTGGCACTTAAACCTAATCCTTCCAGATTTTGTATTTCATGCACCCGATTTGCAGATGCAATGAGAACTTTACTTGGCATACAGCCAACGCGCGCGCAGGTCGTATCCCAAGGACCATCATTAATAATTAATAAGTTATCGGTATATTTTATGGCTTCTTTATAGGCAGAAATGCCTGCAGTGCCTGCACCTATAATAATTAGATCATACATGGATAGGCCTTTCCTATTTTGAGAGTGTAGCGACATTTTAAATGTGTATTTGACTTTAATTTAAGTGATATATCTGCATAACTAGTATGAAATACTAAGCTAAGTTTAAAAAGTTCAATAGTTTATTTTATTAATTTTGATAGAATAAGTCTTATAAATAATTTAATACTCAGAATTTTTGGCGATTTAAAGTTATAAAAAAAACAGCGCTTCGGCGCTGTTTTTTATGAATAATAATTAAATAGAGCTTCCAACACTTACCCCAACAGTGGGTCTAATCTGCATAGAATTACAGCCCGATAGTAAAAGTGCAGTGATGATTGCCAGCATCCATATTTTATTCATTCAAGAGTCCTTGTGCTTTTGCTTGATTAAAGAGTGCCGTTGAACGTGTCCCACTACGGCATACTAATAAAATCGGTTTAGTCAGCTCATTATAATACTTAGCAAATTCTTGAATATCTGTTTGAGAAATTTTACCGCTATCTACAGGTTGGTAAATCACGCTGACATGTGCTTTTTCAGCAACTTCACGTAATTGACTTACACTTACCAGATTGCCATTTTCTTGGTCTGGACGATTCACTATTACAGATTTAAAGCCTTGTTTGAGCAAGGCAGAAAATTTATCTAAGTTCATTTGTCCAGCAACACTGACTTGGGGTGTCAGGGCTGTGCTTTGTGGCAATTCTGCAAATGCTGGGCTAAGCATGCTCAAGCATAAACAAAGTAAACTTGCATAAATCGACTTAATCATCAAGCAAGTCCATTTGTTTTGCTAGTTGAAATAGGTTGTTTGAGCGATTGCCTGTACGGCAGAACATGAGGACAGGTTTTGGCAATTGGTTAAAATGATTGGCAAATGCACGTACATCAAGCTCAGTGATTTGACCAGCGACTACAGGTTGATAAACATAGTCTAAGCCTGCACCACTTGCAACTTCTTCAATTTGTGCACTTGTTGGTTGCTCTGGACCACCTTCCATATCTGGACGGTTATTAATAATCGATTTAAATCCTTTTTCAACAATTTGCGTTACATGTTCAGGACTAATTTGACCTGCAAAACCAACATTTTCGCTCATAGTGTCACTCCAAAATTTTAAAAATAGAAATATGCTTTATGATAGCATTAAGCGAGAATATGAGCGTGGCGTATTAAAATTTTTATAAAGAATAACAGTTCAATTTTTGCATGGAGTGTGTATGCACGCTTATACCGTTGAACCGCTGTATGTGAAAAGCGGACAGGAAGTGATTGCAGCAGATTTTTATCGGCCTAAAACAGATGTTCCACCGGGTGTCATTATCATGGCACATGGTTTTGCGTGTTTAAGACAATTTAAATTAGTACAGTTTGCTAAGCGTTTTGCACAGGCAGGCTATGCGGTGGTTTTGTTTGATTACCGCTATTGGGGGGGGAGTACGGGTCGACCTCGAGAGCTAGTGAGCATTCAAGAGCAGTTAAGCGATTGGCGTACAATGTTGATGCATGTGTCGCAACGTAAATCGATTAACTCTCGTAAAATTGTCTTGTGGGGCATTTCATTGAGTGCGGGTTATGCACTTGAATTAGCTTCGGAAAATAAAAATATTCAAGCGGTCATTGCACAAAATCCATTTGTTGATGGTGCAGAAAGTGCTAAAAATTTTCCCTTAAATTTATTGCCAAAAGCACTCAAAATCTCCAGTCAAGATTATATGGGGGCGAAGGTGGGATTATCGCCAAGGACTTTGGCGGTAACAGATCCATCTGGATTATGTTTTGTGCAAACCAAAGATGCATACGCAGGATATCAATCGATTATTCACCCTGATTATTATTGGAGTGGGCAGGTGCCTGCACGAGCATTTTTTAATCTGATGCGTTATCGGCCCATTCAAAATTTACGCAAGATTGCTGTTCCTGTACTGTATATCGCCTCGAAGAATGATAGTCTGATTCCAATTGAGTCTAGCCGTGAAGCAGCCACGAATATTGCACCTTATGTTGATTATTATGAATGGGATATGGCTCATTTTGATATTTATCATGGCGCATGGTTTGAAAAAGCAGTGGCAAAGCAGTTAGATTTTTTAAATCAGCATGTAGGAGTAAGTTAATGATTATTGTGTGCCCGCATTGTTTGGCAAAAAATCGTGTGCCCGAGGAAAAATTGGCAGAACAACCTGCATGTGGCCAATGCCATGAAGCCTTGGTACCACTGGCACCTATTGAGCTGAATGAACAGAATTTTAGTCAGTTCATTAGTCATAGCGACTTACCGATTTTCATTGATCTATGGGCAGAGTGGTGTGGGCCATGTAAGATGATGGCACCGCATTTTGCTCAAGTTGCAAAGCAATATCCGCATGTAATTTTTGCCAAAATTAATACCGAAGAAAACCCACGTTTAAGCAGTGCTTTTAATGTACGGAGCATTCCAACCTTAGTTTTGATGAATAAAACCAACGAACTTGCTAGAATAAGTGGAGCGCTGCGTTCAAGTGAATTGCAGCAGTGGCTCGATCAACAATTGACTGCCCATTCATAATGGGGCTTGGAGTTAAAGTGTCAGAAACTCATGTAAAACCGGAAGGTACGCTCTCACTACAAACAATTGCAATGCCAGCAGATACCAACTGGAGCGGTGATGTGTTTGGTGGTTGGATCGTGTCACAAATGGACTTGGCAGGTGCGATTCACGCAGAGCGTTTTAGTAAAGGTCGCTGTGCAACAATTTCCATTAACCAGATGACATTTTTAGTACCGGTAAAAGTGGGTGATGTTATCAGTTGCTATACCAAAATTTTGAAAGTGGGAAATACTTCAATTCAAATGCAAATCGAGGTTTGGGACAGCCATGACAGCTCACGTGATCCGATTCGTGTGACGGAAGGGGTCTATACTTTTGTTGCTGTGGATGTCAAAGGTGCAAAACGCCAAATTCCTGCAGAAGCAAAACAGTTATTTGAAGCATCACAAACGAAAGCAGAATAAGACGCTAAAAGCAGTTTGAGTGTTTAAAAAACCCAGCATATATGCTGGGTTTTTTATTTTGTTGAAGCTTAAAACATCGTGTTTTGATTGGCACTTTCAGCTGGAACATCTTGCTTAACATCCCAATGTTCGACAATTTTTCCATTTTCAACTCTAAAAATATCAACGACAGCAACACCTCTATCTTGTGGATTTTGCTGTGAATGCACATGTAAATAGACAAGGTCACCTTCGGCAGCAGCACGTTTAATTACGCTTTTTGCGAGAGGATTTTCTTTGAAATATTGGGTGAAGTAGTTTACAAACGGCGCTTTACCATTGGGTACATGAGGGTTGTGTTGAATATATTCAGTTCCAATATATTGATCTGAGTAAGCTTTTACCTGATGCTTTTGAAAGACACCATTATAAAAATCGGTCACCAGTTTCTTGTTGCGTTCGGCTTGCTGAGCTTGTGCAGTAATGACGGTAGTTGGTGTCTGAGTTGGCGTTTTGTCTGCAGGTGCTTTTGCTTGTGCGGTTACAGCAATGCTAGTGAAAAGTAGCGCGCTGGTGATTAAAAAGGGTTTCACTTAATTTTGCTCTCGTTATAAATATAACTCCATCATGAGCAAGGAAGTGCTATAGAAATAGCACCCTTTGGTAAAGATTTAGTCTTAATTCGGTAAGTAATAGACTTACTTAAAAGTAAGTTTTATTTACAATTATTTCTTTTTCAGGTAGGACTTTTCTACCCATGCCCAAAGCATTTCGCATTGAATGGGTGCTTCGCCAGATTCATCGGTGACGGTGACTTGAACTAAGGTTTCGCCACGGTCTGTGGTGCGCATGAGCTGTTGTTGTTGTTCAGTCAAAATAGCGGTTGCTTGCATTGCGCCTTTACTAGGACGTTGGAAATCAACTTTAAATGATTTAATGAGTACAATGGCGCTGTCCGGTACATTCATTGCAGTCACGAAGCCAGTTGCAGTCTCTGCGATGAGTGCCATAGCACAAGCATGTAGCTGACCAATATGGTTTTGCATCGCTTTGTGATTTGCGATGCTGACCGTAACGCGGGAAGGGCTGACTTCTAAATAACGAATTTTGGCAGAACCGACCATTGGGACGATTTTGCCAAATGCTTTGGACCATAGCGCAGTGCGAATGCTTTGTGGAAATTTCGATGTTGAACTGACCAGCTTAGATAAACGATTGCCTTGCGCCATGATTCCTCTGCTTGGCAGGTGTCCTGCCTTAATCTTTAAAGTTATTGAACTGTAAAGGCACACCGAACTGCTGTTCTTTCAAGAACGCCATCACTTGTTGCAAGGTATCGCGTTTTTTATCAGTTACACGGATTTTATCGCCCTGAATAGAAGATTGCACTTTCACGCCACTTTCTTTAATGGCTTTATTAATTTTTTTTGCGGTATCAGAGTCAAGGCCATCTTTGAGTTTGATCACTTGAATCACGTTTTTGCCAGAAGCGGTCATTTTTTGTGGGTCAAGTGCTTGAATATCGACTTTACGTTTAAAGAAATGGTTTTCTAGCATGGTATAGACTTGTTCACATTGGAAGTCGCTTTCAGTGCTGATTTTAATTTCTTTGTTTTTTTCGTTCAGTTCGATTGAAACGTCCTGACCGCGGAAGTCAAAACGTGTCGCAATTTCTTTTTGCGTGTTTTGAACTGCATGATTTACTTCAAAAACTTCTAATTCTGAAACAATATCGAAAGAAGGCATAGTTTAGACCTTTACAAAGGGAAAGAATATCTGAGATGCTAGGGATGTTTTCTTCATTTGCCAAGTGTTGTTTACATCAAAGGAGTGCGCAATGATCCGTAAACAAGAAATTACAACATTTGAGTTCCCAGAAAATGCGATTATCTGGGATGTCCGTGACGCAAGTGCATTTACTGAGGCACACCTAAAAGGTGCTGTGAATCAGCCAATCACTGATTTGTCTGCAGATAGTTTGACTCAGGTGTCAACGGATCAGCCAATCTACATTTTATGTGGTGGTGGTAGTAAAGCACCTCGAGCTGCTGAGCTTTTAGAGGGTTTAGACAGTGGCCGTGAATATGTTGTATTAATGGGAGGCACTCGTGCCGCTCGAGCAGCAGGTTTACCACTGATTGAAGGCGCTTAATCCGCCTCAGAAAAAAGCGCCGAAGGGCGCTTTTTTTATGTCTATAAATTGGAGCGATGACGCTTCATTTAATCGGTTTTATGGTTTGATCAGGCTTAAAGTATGCTTTTTTAGCTTTGACTTTCTTTTTAAAACGTTGTGCACTGAGTTTTTGCAATAAACTCATAGGAATAGGGCAAGGTTCAGACAAGACTTGCGCTACCAAGACTTCACTACACAGTGGAGCATATAAGAAACCTTTAGAACCCAATCCAGCAAAGGTATAAAGTTCTGTCTCCGCTTTCACTGGCCCGAGAATTGGGAAATAATCCAAGCTTTGTGCACGCACAGAGGCGCGACCTTGCCATGTTTCTACAGCAGGGAGTTGTTCGGCATAGTGAGGAAAGACACTGTGGATAAGATTGTAGTTATGCACATGATCTTCTAATAGCACTTCGCTATCTTCTCTATTTGGATAAAACGATGCACCGAGAATAAATTGCGTTGCATCGAGTTGCATACAATAACCGCCATAGCTATACGCATGTTGTGTACTCAATGCAGATTCTGGTTGACTGAGCCAGCTGACTTGGCCACGTATTGGTTTTAGCTGTGGATAGTCCTCAATCAGTTGCATACTTTGACGAGCCGCACAGACCACCACGTGATCAAACTGCCCAACAGACTGTGTATGACTGAATAATTCAACACCCGTACTTAAGTGCTCAATCTGTGTAATCTGTGCTTGCTGAAACTGAATGAGAGGCGATGCTAAGATTTGATCACGTAGCTGATGCGGTGAAACAGCACCTGCTTCATTTAAGCACAGGCTGGCAAATTCACTTTGCAACAATTGTGACTCTGCTTGTGCTGTAGAGGCTTGATCCTCGGTTAATAGCTCTGCTGGATACTGGTCGATCAAGCCTAATAATTCTTCGGGCTTTTTGAGTGCAATTTGATGGATGTCTAGCGCACGAAAAGCCTTAAATTTTGGATAATGGCGCATGGCGTGTTGCCAGGTGAGCGTCATCAGATGCTCCGCACTTTGCTCGATTGGACAGAGCTTGGGATTTAAGAGCGCGAGGGGATTACCAGAACCTCCTGCTAAGGGCTCTGCTTGATCGAATAGCGTAACTGAATGGCCACGCTGTGCGAGTGCCCAAGCACAGCTTAATCCTGCAATTCCAGCGCCTACAATCGCAATATGACGCTGCTTATGCTGCTGTGGCTGTGTGATCGGTTGTGTGGGTGGCTCGGCACGAATAATGAGGTCATCTGTAGAGGGAAGGTCTTTATCTTCCTTGAGCCAAATGGCTTTGAGCATTTCACGTTTATGCCGAAATCCGCGTGGGCGACTAATACGAATACCGTGTTGTTTGAGGCCACGTTTTAATACGCCTGCTACACTAAATGACGAGAAAGTTGTGCCATAGCCTGAAAGGCGAACAATATGATGCAAGACGTGCTCTTCCCACATATCTGGGTTGCATGCTGGAGCAAAGCCATCTAAAAACCAGGCATGAATTTGACTGGTTTTTGCCATCACAGGAAAAACATCATGCGCATCGTCTAACCACAAGTCTAGGGTAAAGCGTTCATCTGGAAAAGACAGTCGATGACAGCCTGCGATGGGCAATGGATATTGCTCAAGTAGTTGCTCAGAGAGGGGCTGTAATTCTGGCCAAGCATTCAAAGCGCGGATCAAGTCTGGCTTAGACAACGGAAATTTTTCGACAGAGACCACATGCAAGCGACTGTGGTTTTGCGGGCGAACCTTTTGCCATAATTGCCACAAGGCCAAAATATTTAAGCCCGTACCAAAACCTGTTTCACCGACATGAAAAGATTCAAAGTCTTGCAACTGTGCCAACCGTTCAGGGAGGTCATTGCCATTTAAAAACACATGTCGTGTTTCGAGCAGGCCATTATCTCGGGAGAAATAGGCATCGCCAAATTGTTTAGAAATTGGAACATCAATTCCATCGATCATACGCCAATCAAGATCAGCAGTTTGAATTGCTTGAGACAAAGCAGGAGAGCCTTTTTACAGATACAGATAAAAACTTAAATTACCATTGGCGACGACGTTTGGTATGAATATAACTCGCCATTAAGAAGCCAAGCAGTACGCCTACTGCAATGGTCACAGCGCCGTATAAAAACATTTGTGCACTGCGCTCACTTTGTAGAACTTGCACTTGTACACCTAAACTATCATTTTTCAATTGTAGCTCTTGGTTTTGTGCTAAAGCGTCAAGGTTTGCTTTTTCAAGTTGCTGTAAACGTGAGTGTTGATCTTTGACCAGCGCCTTAATTTTAGCATCTTGTAAAACTTTATTTTTGATCTGTTGCTCAGCAGTCAGCGGTGCATTTTCGGCAGCCATCATTGCATTGGGTTGGGAGGCTACACGCATAGTTGTAGGTTTATTGGCTGGCAAAGTTTGAGGTACAGTGGCAGGGAGTACAGCAGCTGTTGCTGTGACTGGCTCTGTAGGCGTAGGGGCAGGTTCAACTGCCCAGCTTACGGAACTAAAAAGAAAACAGCCTATGATGCAGGTAAAAACGGCACGCATGAACTTATCCTTTAGGGAAGGCTTTATTGAACGGTTTAACGTCAATATGACTATATACGCCTTCCTTTAGGAATGGTTCATCTTGGAGCCATGCATCGAGAGCTTCACGCGTTTCAAAATCGACAATAATCGTACTACCATAAAAGCCCGCTTGAGGATTGCTTGGGTCTTTCGGCATTGCACCTGCAACAATCAAACGGCCTTCAGTATCTAATTGCTCTAAGCGCGCAAGATGTTGTGGGCGAACCGCTAGGCGTTTTTCGACTGTACCTTCATGATCTGTACAGCTAACGACAAATAATGGCATGTGATTTCTCGATTTTTAAACTAGAAGTATTATTCAGAGGTCTTAAAGTATTTTCGCAATACAATAAACTGAATAATGATAAAGGAAAACATCACGATCATGTCGCCAAATGCAGTGAATTCACCCCAATATTTTCCGCCCATAAATAAATAAGCAAAGAAAATATGTAAGCAAGACATCACCACAAACATACAGGCCCATGCAAAGTTCAGTTTTTTCCATCCTGATGCGCTCAGTTCGAGTACAGGCCCAAACAAACGTTCGATCAGTGGCTTGCGGTCTTTGCTAAACCAAGGCGACAGTAAGAACGCCCCTGCAAAGACTAAATTCAACAATACCGCTTTTAAACGAATATAGAAATCGTCACTCAGTACCAAAGTAATGCCACCAAAAATGACGGTCATAAACAAAACAATCCATTGTTGCTTGTCTAAGCGGAACTTTTGAATAAAAAATAATGCGCCGTAAACCACCAGCATTGAAAGCATTAAACCTGTAGTTGCAACTAAAATATTATTATTATCAATGCCTCCAGCAGAACCGAAGAGTTGTAATAATGGATGCTGAGTATCTTTTGGATCTACAGTTTTATATAAATAAAAGAAAATAATGAGTGGCACAAAGTCTAAAAGTGCTTTCATGTTAGAGTATCTGGTATCTGATCAAATAAATGACATAGTATAAGTGATGCTAGGCGTAGATTTACATACACACAGTAATATTTCTGATGGAACTTTGTCTCCAGAGCAACTGGTGCAAGCGGCGCATGAAATTGGCATTCATACCCTAGCGCTGACAGATCACGATACCATGGATGGCTTAAATTTAGCTGAAAAAGTGGCACAAGAGTTCGGCATGCGACTGATTTCTGGGGTGGAAATTTCCAGCCAATGGTCACGCCCGGCCACTAAAAAAAGCTATGGTGTACACGTCGTTGCACTCAATATGCAAAATCCTGCGCCTTTACTTGAATTACTCGAACAACAAAAGCACATACGTGCCGTACGTGCCAAACAAATTTGTGACTTACTGATCCCGTTAATTGGTGAAGATATTTATGCAGATGTTATTGCCAAAGTGGACAATGTGCCTGATCGTGTGACGCGAACACATATTGCTAAAACCTTAGTAGAAAAAGGCTATGTCAGCCGTGCACAGCAAGCATTTGATAAATATATTAAAGAAGGCAAAAAAGCCTATGTAAAATTTGATGGTTTAGGTTTAGAAGAAACTATTCAAGTGATACATGCCAGTGGTGGTTTTGCTGTATTGGCACATCCAACCCGCTATGATTTATCTGCAACCAATATTCGCTACTTAATCGAAATTTTTGCGAAATTTGGTGGTGATGCTGTTGAGCTCCCACCTGCAGTAGATCCATTGGGCACACGTCAAATGGTCGATCGAATGATTGCTGAATTTGGTTTAAAAGTCTCTGTCGGGAGTGATTATCATGGGAGCAATATGCCATGGATTAAGCTTGGCAATATTCCACGTGTTAATGACGGGCAAAGAGGTATTTGGGAAAGTTTCGTTTAATGAGCAACACACGCTTTTTTCCCTCTCCATTTTGAAGAGGGGTGGCTGGTAAAACTTAAAGCAAGTTGTTGTCGTGGGCTTGAATGGGGGGTGGTGTTGGTTTACCCAAGGTACCTAGCAATTCAATTTCAATGGTACGCACCATTGAATCTAGGGGTAAATCGTTACTTTGTGTACCAAAAGGTTCTTCTATTTCAGAACTTAAGGCATCTAAACCTAAAAATGTATACGCCAAAATACCCACCAAAAGAGGGGTCACTAGCCCTAAGGTTGAGCCCAAGCTAAAAGGCAACATAAAACAAAAGAAATAGACCGTACGGTTAAGTAATACTGAATAGGCAAATGGCAAGGGAGTCGTCGCAATGCGATCACAGCCTGTTTGTACCGTACTGAGCTCCATAATATGATCGTTCATTTGTGCATAGATGATGTCGGAAATTTCACCTTCTTTTAGGGCTTGCATGAGTTCCCATTGCATAAGACTGAGCGTGTACTGTGGCGCATTGACTTGTTGATACAATTGTTTAATGGCTTGAGCGCTCATACCACTGGTTTCGATGAGTTCCGTAGGGTTGGCTGTATCGTGACGTAAGCGATCGCGCAGAACATTGGCAAAGACAATCACATGTTGAATCACACGCTCACGGCGACCCTGACTGAGCATACGACAGTCACGGTCAAAGTGGCGTGCATTGGCAATTAAAATGCCCCATAAACGCCGTGCTTCCCACCAGCGGTCATAGCAGGCAGAGTTTTTAAAGCCCAAAAAAATAGACAGTACAACCCCAATTAAGGTAAAGCCGACCAAGGGTAATTCTGGGAAGTGAAAAATATTAAAATATGACAGACCACCAATAACGGTTGAGAGCAACATGACCACACCTAATGGCGGTAAAACTTTAGGTAAAATAGTTCCTCGCCATGAGAACAACAGCTTAAATACACTGGTTTGGTCACGAACAATCATATGATTAGAATCTTCATAAATTTGCTCTGATCTTCATCTTTGCTCATACCTTTGTCAATATATGAAAACGACAGTTTTTAATGATTGATGAGCCCGTGTTCAGCAAAAGAATAATTTCCCTCCTGCGCAATAATGCAGTGGTCAATTAACTGGATTTCGAGGAGTTGGCAAGCTTGATGAATTTGTGCGGTGAGCACGCGATCAGCTTCAGATGGAGATGGCATGCCAAAGGGATGATTGTGTGCAATCACGATCGCGCTTGCATGTTGTGAAATGGCATAGCGTAACAATTGATTGATCGAAATTTCACAGGAATTAACAGCGCCAAAAAACAATTTTTTAAAGTTTATTTTTCTTAAATGTGCATCGAGACACAGTACTGCAAAAACTTCTTGAGTCTCGGATAAAAATTCAAAACGTAAAAAATCAATCAACTGCGTAGAGTGATTTAAAGTCAGTGCATTCTGACTCATTTGCTGGCTAATGTAGCGTTTGCCAAGTTCTTTGACCGCCATGAGCTGTGCATATTTGGTTGCGCCGATGCCATGAAATTGGCTGAGATCACTTAAAGAAGCATTGAGGATAGGGCTTAGGCTTCCAAAGTGTTGAATTAATAATCTTGCCAATTCTACGGCGGAATGTTGTTGTGAGCCTGAGCGTAAAAAAATCGCAAGTAGTTCAGCATCGGATAAGCTTTGTGCACCTTGTTGGAGTAAGCGTTCACGAGGCCGTTCTTGACTGGGCCAATGTTTAATTGAGAAATTCATTTTTGTTAGACTTTTTTATTATGAGTTGCTGTGGTTTTTCCAAGTGCAATCTTGGGTCTGTCCATATTTAATGCTATTGTGAGCGCCACTGCAACAGATAGGAAGCCTGTTTGTGAGCTTCGACTTGAGTGTCATTCCAAATAAAAACATTGTTTTGGCTGTTACGGGTGGGATTGCTGCCTATAAAAGTGCGATTTTGGTTCGTCGTTTAAAAGACGCTGGATTTAATGTACGTGTGGTCATGACCGCCGGTGCACAAGCCTTTATTACGCCATTAACATTTCAGGCGCTTTCGGGTAATCCTGTGCATACAACATTGCTCGATCCAGAAGCAGAAGCAGGTATGGGGCACATTGAGCTTGCGCGTTGGGCGGATTTATTGCTGGTGGCTCCTGCCAGTTGTGATAGCTTGGCAAAATTTGCAGCGGGTTTGGCGGATGATTTACTTTCGACGCTTTACTTGGCGACGAAAGCGCCTGTCTGGGTTGCCCCAGCCATGAATCAACAAATGTGGGCTGCCAAAGCAACACAGCGCAATTTAAATACGCTCATTGAAGATGGCGTGCATGTGATTATGCCTGACGCAGGTTCACAAGCCTGTGGTGATGTAGGTTTGGGCCGTATGCCTGAGCCCGAAGATCTAGCAAATCAAGTGACTGAATACTTCCACCGTGCGCAACGTGCAATTGCGGAAAAATTTGGCTTGTTGGCTGGAAAACGTGTCACGATTACGGCAGGTCCAACCCGTGAAGCGATTGACCCTGTGCGCTATATTTCCAATCACAGTACTGGCAAAATGGGCTTTGCTTTGGCAGCGGCATGTTATGCTGCTGGTGCAAAAGTAACATTGTTGGCTGGGCCTGTGAGTCTGGACACCCCCAATGGTGTACGCCGTATTAATGTACAATCAGCAAGACAAATGCTTGATCACAGCATGCAACAGTTGGATCAAGGGTGTGATGTCTTTATTGCAACTGCAGCAGTGGCGGATTACCGTGTGGCAGAAGTGGCTGAGCATAAGATTAAGAAAGCAGGCGATGAGTTAAATGTTGCGCTGATTAAAAACCCAGATATTGTGGCGACGATTGCCCAGCAGGATAAACGTCCATTTATGGTGGGCTTTGCTGCTGAAACGCGCAATGTGGAAGAATATGCTGCCGGTAAATTGGTTGCCAAGAAGCTCGATATGATTGCTTGCAATGATGTATCCCGTCCAGATATTGGCTTTGCTTCTGATGAAAATGCCATGATTGTGTTTTTTGCAGAACAGTATCAAATGGAAAAGCGCGATTTAGAAAAAGCTTCCAAGCAAGAGATTGCACAGCAGTTGGTTGAGGCTATTCATGATGCATTACATCATGAAGCTGAAACAGATGAGTTGCTTTAAGCCTTCATTTCTTGACTCAACTTCGCATTACAAGCTGAAAGCTTGAATCAAAAAAGCCCTCAATGATTGAGGGCTTTTTTTAATTGGTTCGAGCTAAAGTAGAACTGACTTAAGCTTGGTGTTCACGCACATACTCTTCAGTACGCTTCATCGCATCTTGAATATTAAACAATGCTGTTTCAACATCTTTGAGTGTTTTTGCATTACCACCACTGAGTGCCTGACGCCATTTACGTGCGCCTGGTAAGTTTTGGAATAGGCCTAAAATATGACGAGTGATAATAGATAAAGGCGCGCCTTCAGCCATACGCTGCGAAATATATGGCATCATGCTGTGCATAATCTCAAAGCGGTCAGGTGCTTCCAAATTCCATAATTGCCCCATTTCTGCCAAAAGGTAGGGATTATGGTAGGCCTCACGTCCAATCATGACCCCATCAACATGCTTCAAATGTTCTTCGGTTTCGGCAAAGGTCTTAATACCACCATTAATTTCAATTAACAGATTCGGGCGCTCTTGTTTTAAGCGGTAGACATCTTCATAGCGTAAGGGGGGTACATCACGGTTTTCTTTGGGTGATAAGCCTTTGAGTAAAGCAATACGTGCATGCACAATAAAGTTATTACATCCAGTTTTGGCAACAGTGTCGACAAAGTGCAACATTTCTTCATAAGACTGCATGTCATCAATACCAATACGATGTTTAACCGTCACTGGAATATCCACAGCATTTTGCATTTCTGCAATACATTCTGCTACTAAATCAGGCTCAGCCATGAGGCATGCACCAATTTTATTGTTTTGTACGCGATCGCTTGGGCAACCTACATTAAGGTTCACTTCGTCATAGCCCCAGTCTTGTGCCATTTTAGTACAAGTTGCTAGGTCTTTAGGATTCGAACCACCCAGCTGGAGCACAATCGAATGTTCTTCTTTGTTGAAGTCTAAATGACGGTTCGCGCCACCAAATAAAATCGCGCCAGTGGTCACCATCTCTGTATAGAGGATGACATTTGGATTAAATAAACGTGCAAAGAAACGATAATCTTTGGTGGTCCAATCCATCATCGGTGCAACACTGATTCGAGGATTCTGTGTGTTGCTTGGTTTTGATAAAATACTCATTGAAAATCAACCTATTGAATCAGTGTTGTGTTGGATTTATTTGCATCTATTTCATCTTTTTTTGCTCTTTTTAAAATTTGATTTACGCCATAAATACGCCATAATAAGTAAAAATATCATAAGGCGTAAAAATGGGTACAATCACGCAGCGTAAGTTAGTCAATGGATCAATACGCTATCGTGCTGAAATTCGAATCAATCGAAAAGATTTACCAATATATAAAGAAAGTAAAACATTTGGATCGAAGAAAGTTGCAGCAATTTGGTTAGCAAAAAGGGAAGCTGAAATAGAAGAAAATCCTGAAATTTTGTTTGGTCAAGAAGATGTAATAGATCTAACTCTTTCTAACGCTATTTCGAAATATTTGGCGGAAGTGGGAGCTGAGTATGGACGAACTAAAACATATTCACTCAAACTTATTCAGAAGTTTCCAATCGCGCGGCATGTTATCACAAAAATTAAATCGACTCATATTGCTGAACACGTGGCCCTACGCAAAAAGGGCATTGAAGATCTAGGACTTGACCCTGTTGCATCTAGTACACTCCAGCATGAGTTGTTACATATTAGAGGGGTGCTATCTCATGCAGCGGTGATGTGGGATATAGATATTGATCTAAATGCCTTTGACAAAGCGACAGCGCAATTACGAAAAACACGCCAAATTTCTTCAAGTCAGAAAAGAGATAGGCTCCCGACCAATGATGAGCTGATGGCACTTACAAAATATTTTGTACAAAAATGGCGTAATCCGAACTATAGCTATCCAATGCATTTAATTATCTGGTTTGCGATCTACTCATGTAGACGTGAAGCGGAAATCACTCGAATGAAATTAATAGATTTTGACAGGCATAACAACTCATGGAAAATACGTGATTTGAAAAACCCAACGGGCTCTAAAGGGAATCATAAGGAGTTTAATGTATTACCTCAGTGTAAAAAAATTATTGAGCTTTTATCGGAGCAGGAAGTTAGAGCTAGAATGTTGAAAAGAGGCTATGGCGATGAATATCTGATACCTCTTAGTCCAAAAACAATAGGTGGTGAATTTAGAAAAGCTTGTAAGTTGCTTGGAATAGATGATTTAAAATTCCATGATTTGAGACATGAAGGGTGTACCCGTTTAGCTGAGCAAGGTTTCACTATCCCCCAGATACAGCAAATTAGTTTGCACGATTCATGGGGGAGTTTGGAAAGGTATGTATCGGTTAAACGAAGAAAACAGACCCTTAATTTTGAGAATTCGTTAGAGCTGACTTCGTAAAAATTTCATACTCTTTAGCTTGTTCGTTGTAACGTTTGTCTAAAACAAAAGCTAAGTCAAAAATATCAACTAAGTATGGTGATTTTTGACTTTCATCTATCTTGTAGCAAATAAATGGAAATTCCTTTTTTCTCGCTTTTTCTAATATTTTTGCTTTACTTAGATGGGGGTAATACATGGCTGCCACTTGTTCAAGAGTGGGAGTCATGGTTTTAAATTGCATGAATAAATAGTCTGATAAATTCATTTTTACTGTACTCATTTGGGAACCTTTTAAAAGAATGTTAATTTTTCGAATTCTTAGTACATAGAGCTAAGGTCTAGGTAACTAAATCAACTGAAATAATTGTAAATAAGATGAAATGGGTAATAATTCTGAAATAAGGGGAACTTTTTTAAGAATACACATTTATGCCAAAACTTAACGATTTTCAAAACAGCACAGTCAGACTATTAGATTATTTATATTTTCATGATGTTGCAGCCATGCAGAGCTTCTCAACAGAGAAGTTAAGTATATATAGTAAGTTATTAGCTACTATTGATTCATTGGCTTATCGTAGGTCTGAGGGCATGTTGATAAGGGAGCATTACAAGCATTTGTTATTGATAGGAGTAGATTTTGAGTTAGCTTTTGGAAAGGGTGAATTAATTGAAAATGATATCTATTTTCAAATGCAAGAAAAATATCGTGCCTACCTAATTCAACAAATAGAGTCGGTGGGTTTTAAAATTGATCATTATAAGCAAGATTTAAATGAAATATTAATACAAAATCCAATTCAGTTAATTACTGGTGCTGCTGCTTTTAAAATTGTTAGTCAAGTTCTATATTTTGAGTACGATAATATAAGTATAGGGGTGCTTAGTAAATTTCTAGATTTTAATTTTTTAACACTAGCTAAATATCAAAAAAAGAATAAAGTCATCAATGAGAGTTTTTTAAATAAACTTTTCTATAGGGCGATGTTATTTCTAGAGTTTGAAGTTTTTAAAAATAACTTAATTGCAGAGTATTATTCCGAAGATCAGATTGTTAACTTAAATGATTTGGAAGATTATGAAAAAGTAGCAGCTGCCATTAAGGCTAGGGGTAAGGCCAAGTCATTAAAGGGGATTGAATATGATGGATTTTATAAGCTAAAGACTAAGAATGATCTGAAGAAGTTCCTAATAAATATTGAAGAGCGATTAGGACATAATCCCATTTTTTCAGATAGTTCGGCTAATTGGATTGCCTTAATCGGTGCATGGCATTTGATACTTAAGAAAGGTAATAATCTCGATAAACCATTGTTCAAAGAGTCCCCTCAATATGTTGTGGACTCGGATATCTCATGTGCCAAGCTCGCAAGAAAAAAATTAGCTGAATTTGGTTTCTCTGTGTCTGAAAAAACTATATTTGACTGCTATGATCGTGTCTATGAAATTTACAGGCTTATACGTATAACTATAGAGTGCTTGGTGGAAGAAAAAATGTATGGAATGAACGAAAGAGTTTTTATTCATGATTTTTACTATAATCCGAATTCTAATGCATTCTTCAAGAAGCAGTTACAAGCAGCTAAGGCTAAACTTTAAAATATTAGAGCATGCTTATTTATACAGGTTGAATGAACAAACACTGTTTGAGAGCGCTATTCAGTCCAGTTGTGAACGAATTAAATTTGTTTAATCCCGATCCCATTGAACGGCAACTTGCTCATGTGTCACAGAACAGAATTCGCTCGGCATATAACCGAGCGCAATATTAACCAAGGGGGTCAGTTTTTAAATGCCGTTAGGGGGTCATTTTTACACTACCGAGGCTTTGTTGTATAAATATGTAAGTATCTGATTTAAATAAATTTAACTTTGGATCAAAAAATAATCAAAACTTTTTAAATCATATAGTTATGAAATCTTTGTGCAACAAAGCCGTTTAAAAGTGCTTTAAGCAAAGTGAATATGAGCTTAAATCAATAAAATTTTATTAAGATACCTATTTTCATTAGGTCTGCACGCACAAACCCAATCTTAGTTATATAATGGACTAGATTGGGTGTGACTGGTGGAAAGATTATTTTTACAAATATAGGTTTTCTCCATCGACTGAACAGCATTCTTTGGCATAGGTTTCATTGATGAGTCTTTCGATCATTTGCTCTTCGGACACACCATTCTTGAAAGCTAATGTAAGCAACGCTTCTCTAGCTCTTTTGGTTAATGCGTAATAGTTAGGTTTTTTCACCTTTTTCTCCTCACGGTGCTTTTTTTGATACCACGCATTAGATAATTTTTTTCTTAGAGCATAGTGAATATTTTCATCTTCATAATAGATAATATCAAATATTGAATTAATTAAAGTCTCATATTCAGATACATGTGATGCATCTCTTCTGTATCTCCTAAATTCTGAGTTTTCATTAATATGCTTTTTAGCCCATACAAAAAAATCAGAGCATGGTGATTTAAAATGACTGTTGAATTTTGTGTATATTTTGTCAAATCGATAATATATATTTTCAATTGATCTAGAATTTTCATAATAAAAAGGGATTGTATAAGCCAGATAAAGGAGCTGGAAGTATAGATTTTTTATATCTAAAATTAAGCGATCTCCTTCTTTTTCATTCAAGACTTTGCATGCAAATTGTAAGAATCTTTGATTATCTTTAATTTTATTAAAGTCAAAAGAATGTATTGTGATTCTAGATTGAAAATCCTTTAAATCACGTAAAAAATAATAGATATCATCATCACTACTATTATTCATTTCATCAATTATAAATTTACTTATGTTCCTGAGTTTATCTAGGCTGTTCAGTTTTGCGATGTCTTTTTCTATAGCATCGTTGCTCTCCCGTATTCTGCGATTGTTATCAATATTTGGGCGATGATAGACATACAGTACCCAGATAAGATCTTCATCTCGAAGTTGTGTCAGGAATGATTTAAGATTGTCTAGTTCAGAATTGCGCATTTTGTATCCTGTTTCTAAAAAGCTTACGTCATACTTTAGGCAATAAAAACAATACCTTCTACTAAGTTTTTCGCTCTATTTCCCCTTGTTTTGCACTATATTTTTAAAAGCTTTCTACTAAGGGATAAGGGGGGTATAAATAAACAATGTTTAGGCAATATAAGTTTTTAATTTAATTTTTTTATAACTAAAATTAGGTACTAAAACGATATAGTCTAAAATTCATTTTATTCCTTAATTCTAGCTTTTTTGAGACTAGAGCCTGCATGAATTTAAGCTTAAAGCAGGGAGGAAAAGTTTTTCATGTGGAGAATAGGTACTGTACTACAGGAGGAATTTGGACTCCCTAAAGCTTTGGTTATTAATCTAATCGTTTATTAGGTAACACTTTATTGTAAAGTAAACGTATATATATACTGAATTCCCTATCTCTTATGTAACTGTCACACACATAGGTTTAAACATGAGAGTTTTAATTAATCAGGAAAAACTTACACTTGAGATTGAGAAATTTTTAAAACGTTTAAAAAGAGAACGTACAAAATGGGATGGATTCTATTCACAGCTTACTAATCTGTTATTAGACTTTAATGATATTTATGATCCTGATGATGAATACACAGGTTATCTTAAATTCTTTGTAATTCTGAGATATGACTTACAGAGAATAGACTCTGGTTATCTTGAACTTATGGACGAGTTAAAGATAATTGAGTACAGAGAGATGAGAAAATGGTTTTTAGATTTATTTGAGCTTTTCAAGAAAGATTATGAAACTATTGAAAAACAGAAAGATGAAAATAAAATTGAAGTGCAGGAATATTGTAGTTCAATACTTAATAAATGCAGTCGAATATTAGTTGCTCGTGTAGACTTGGGTTATTTGCAAGAATATTCTAGTCGAATTAGAGTTGAAGATATTTATAAGGACTTAGATATACTGCTTAACCGTATCCAAAATAAAGATGGCATATTTAAACATGTGATCGGGTATATATGGGGAGTGGAGCAAGGCGGTAAAAGTAAAGGTTTTCACTGTCACTTAGCAATCATTTATGATAATGCCTATCGTGATGGAAGCGCAGCATATTGGGGAAATGAAATTATTGAGCTATGGAGGGATATTACTAGGGATTTTGGTCAAGGCTATAATTGCTGGAACCGTGAACGTATAGCGAAACTTCGAAGAGAGAATAAGCTAGGGATCGGTGTGATTTATCGTCGTGATTCAACCCAAGTGACAAATTTCATTGAGGCAATGCAATACATTGCTGATCATCACAAACGTACTCTTCAATACTTACGTGTAAAGCCAAAAGGACGAAGAGTATTTGGTAAAGGTCAGTTAAGAGTGCAGTATGATAGACGCTAAATGAAAATAATCTCAGATATACATTATCTAGATGAAAACGAGGTTTTTAACTTTGCAAGGCTTACCAATCGGTGAGCCTTTGTCATTTCTAGAGGTATATATTATGAGTTTAAATTGTCCTTATTGTTTTTCCGATCAGGTTATTCAAGTGGTTAATCAGCAGGTGAGTGGTTCTGATTCTACAGGTCTAGCAGCATCAGCTTCGTTCGCAACCATCGGTGCATCCATTTCAAAGGGTTTACCTTTGCCTGTATCACCACTGCTTGGCGGGCTTGCAGGTGTAGTCATTGGTGGTCTATTCAGTAGTGTGTTTGATGAGCCGAAAAAGCCTATCACCATGACCTACTATCACTGTAATCAATGTCAGCAAAACTTTCGTTGAGTTAGCATAGGAGATCAAAGCAATGGCACATCAAATTGAACAAATAGCCTATGTTGGCGAAACACCTTGGCATGGCTTAGGAAATCAGCTAAGTCCGAATCAACCACTGGAAGTCTGGGCACAGCAAGCAGGGATGGATTGGCGCATCGAATCATCTGATGTCAGTTACATGGCTCAGAATGAACGTGGTCAAAGCATTATCATGCCATTTGAGGAACAGCGTGTACTGTATCGCTCAGATACTCATGCACCGTTATCTGTGGTCAGTCAGCGTTATCAGGAAGTACAACCCAAAGAGATTTTGGAGTTCTATCGTGATCTGACTGAACAATCAGGCTTTGAGTTGGAAACCGCAGGGGTTTTGAAAGGTGGGAAGAAGTTCTGGGCTTTGGCACGTACCGGGCAAAGCACTGCATTAAAGTCTAAGGATGTCAGTAATGGTTATATCTTGCTGGCTACTGCGTGTGACGGCACGTTGGCAACGACGGCACAATTCACAAGTATTAGGGTGGTCTGTAACAACACTTTAGCCATTGCTCTACGTGGACAGAGCAGTAGTGCAGGTGTAGTGAAGGTTCCACATAGTACCAAGTTTGATGCAGAGAAAGTGAAGCAGCAATTGGGTATTTCAGTTCGTGCCTGGGATGAGCACATGTATGAAATGAAACAACTCACACAGCGTAAGGTGAGTCAGCAGGAAGCCAAAGCTTACTTTGATGCCGTGTTTAATAATAGCACCATGTCAATTTCCGATCCTGAAGAAAACATCATTCAGTTTTATCGTAATGTCGCGCAGCAAGTTCAGGAGAAAAAGCCTGAACCGAATGGTCGTGCCATGAATAAAGCTTTAGAGATGTTTAATGGACAAGGACGCGGTGCTGAATTGTCATCAGCTAAAGATACGGCTTATGGTTTACTGTGTTCGATCACAGAATTTGTGGATCATGAACGACGTGCCATGAGTACAGATCACCGTCTTGATTCAGCTTGGTTCGGTGCAGGTGCGGGTTTGAAACAACGAGGATTGGAGCAAGCACTTGCTTTGATCGCCTGAAATTAATTGACTCACTTATGTCGAAATCAAGTCACCCCAAACAAATGCTAGTCAGAGCACTCATGTAACCCTCTCAATTAAAACAGCAAGCAAATCGCCATACCCGACCTCGTGTCGGGTATGGCTTTTTTATGCATTTCTTTTACAGAGATCAGAACTTATAAGGATAATTCCATGAATCAAATTGTATCTATTTCCCATCAGCCTACGACTGTAGGATCAAAGATCGTAGTCAATCCAACTATCAGCACCAAACGCTCAACAGCAGCCAAGCGATTGGTCAACACCAAAGGGATGGAATATCAGGATTGGCTTGAAGTTCGTAAACAAGGTATCGGTAGCAGTGATGCCGCGACTGCCTGTGGTCTTAATCCCTACATGTCCATGTTAGAGCTTTGGCTGATCAAAACAGGTCGTCAGACTCAATCTATTGAAGATGAAAGTTCAGGTGTGGCACCGTTGTATTGGGGTAAGCAGCTGGAACCTTTGGTGGCAGAGTTCTATAGCATGCACACCCATAATAAGGTGCGACGGATCAATGCAGTACTTCAGCATCCTGATCCCGATAAATACTTTATGTTAGCCAATCTGGATTACAGCGTGGTCGGCAGTGATGAAGTCCAAATTTTGGAATGCAAAACAGCAGGTGAGCATGGAGCAAAATTGTGGCGTGATGGTGTGCCTTTATATGTGCTTTGTCAGGTACAACATCAACTGGCAGTGACTGGTAAACAGGCAGCGCATGTTTGTGTCTTGATCTGTGGGCATGAAACCAAGATCTTCAAAGTGACACGATCAGAATCCGTGATTGAACATATTGTTCAAGCAGAACGATATTTCTGGGAATGCGTGGAAAAGGATACACCACCATCCGTGGATGCAAGTGAATCCGCAGCTAAAGCGATTCAACAACTCTATCCAGCGCATGTACCTTTAACCGTAGAGGATCTCTCGCAAAATGAAAATGCCAATTTGATGTTCGACCAGCTCATCAAAATGAAGGAAGAGATTCAGAATCAGCAGGAAAGCTTTGACCAGCTTAAACATGAAATCCAGATGATGATGCAAGACAAGGAAAGGGCAGTCTTTGCAAATGGCTCAGTAGTCTGGAAGAAAGCTAAGGACTCTATCAGTCTCAATACCAAAGCATTGCTTCAGCACCAGCCTGAACTCATCGAGCTTTATCCACTTCAAAAGCAGGGCAGTCGTCGATTCAACATCTATACCGACTAAGCCCGATCCACAGCACCCAATCGAAAATTCACAAAAATCGCTCCCCGCTCTCTACCCTTCGGTAGAGAGCAAATCGGTCGCGATTTCTGTAGCACTTTATCTGGCTCTACATTCTTTGGGTAACTTATTTGGTCCTTGTTCTGACCTACATACATAGACCCAAATTTGTAAGGTAATACATTAAGGAATATCAACATGATTAAAGGTTTAGCTATTACTCCACCAATTCTGGGGCGTATCAGTATCGGTCGTATGATCGAAAAGAATGGTAAGCGATTGCCTGAAAAAGATGACCAGTTCACCATTACTTCTCAGATTCAAAGCAAAGAAGGCTGGGTGAAGCATCCACTGGATGAACAGCTCCGAGCGAATGCTCCGAATCAAAAGCTACGCTCAATCCCCGTCAGAATGATCTTCAATGATCCTGATCTGAACTTACGCGCTGAATACACCTTATTTGACCGACAGACCGGTCGTCCCGTCTGTGTCGGTAATGGAGAAACCTGCCAACGTTTAACCAATCAAGGCGTGGAGCAACATCCCTGTCCATCCCCTGATTTATGTCCATTGGCTCAAGGAGGGAGCTGCAAGCCCTACGGGCGTTTGCATGTGAACTTGGATGAATCGGATGAATTTGGAACTTTTATCTTTAGAACCACGGGTTTTAACAGCATTCGAACTTTGGCTGCACGGCTGAGTTATTACCATGCGGCATCAAATGGTTTGTTGTCTTGCCTCCCATTGCAGTTGATATTGCGGGGCAAGAGTACGACACAGAGTTATCGTCAACCAGTGTATTACGTGGATTTAACTTTAAGGGAGGGGATTAGCTTGAATGAAGCCATTATGCAAGCGAAGCAAATGGATGAGCAGAGTAAGCAGGCTGGGTTTTATCAGGAGGCTTTGGACTTTACGGCAAGGAAGGGTTTTGGGAATGGAAGGATGGACGTAGACATGGAGGAAGGCTTGGAGGTAGTTAAGGAGTTTGATATAGATGAACTTATTGAATCTGAACCCCTGCAAACTAGAACCAAAAAGGGATCTAAATCAGGGCCTAAGTTCCATCAGGGAGAGGGTGTTGTACAAGAGATTCAGAAAAGCTTGCAGCAGAATGTACGGGTTGTAAATTAAAAAAACTTAAAGAGAACAGCGAGTTCTCTTTAATTTATTTATTTTTTTGCTTGTATTAAAAAATAAATAAGATGATTGAACCTAATACCAAACGATACCAAGCAAAAACTTTTAAAGTATGTTTTTCTACAAATTTAACCATGGCTTTTACCACAAGCAAAGCTGCGATGAATGCGGTTACAAAGCCTACGGAAATATTCAATAAATTTTCTGAAGTTAAAACATCAACGTTGCGAAATATGTCATAAGTAGCGGCACCAAGCATTGTTGGTATGGCAAGGAAAAAAGAAAATTCAGTAGCTGCTTTACGTGATAAACCCGCCAACATCCCCCCAATAATGGTTGCACCAGACCGTGAAGTCCCCGGAATCATCGCAAGACATTGAACCAAACCAATAACAATGGCCTGTTTGAATCCAATATTGGTTGCCTCAATGGTTTGGACTTTAAAATTTTTAGCTTCTACAGCAAAAATTAACAGTGCACCAATAATCAGTGCAGATGCAACAACCGAAGGACTGAATAAAACTTGTTTAATAAAATCAACAGCTATAACTCCGATCACTACTGCAGGAATAAATGCAATGAAGACATTTATCGCAAAACGTCTCGCATGGTAATCACCTGATATAAAACCATGTAGTAGATTAATAATTTTTTTACGGTAGAGCCAACAAACGGCTAAGATTGCGCCCAGTTGAATGACAACTTCAAAGACACGGCCTGAGTCTGAATGAAAATCAATTAAATGGCCAAATAAAATTAAATGACCAGTACTGGAAATGGGTAAAAACTCCGTTAAACCTTCTATAAAACCTAAAAATAAGGCTTTAAGTACTGAAATTATATCCATAAATAAAGTGAGTCACAGAATAATAATAGCCATCACTTTTAAGATATTTTTCTGCATTTATAAATTCACTGAGCCAAATTTTTACGCTTTCTTTACGCGGCATCCAAAGTTATGGATAGAGACTTTACGGTTTTATTTTTCATACTAGATAGTGGAATATCCCAATACTTAGGATGAAAAACATGAGTGCGGTCATTCACGCGCATCAGCAGGTACAGCATCAAAAAAATTGCGTTGTACAAAACAATCAAAATATATCTTATTTCAACTTCTTTAAGCAGATTTCAGCTCTGAAACATAGGAGTGAAATGCCATGTTAGAGTTTGCTTTGCTTTTAGCCATCGTCTTTGTTCTGGCTTATCCCTTGGGTAAATACCTCGCAGCAATTATGCACAACCGCGATATGAAAATTGATCCTCTATTCAATTGGATTGAAAAGCCCATTTACGCGGTTTTAGGAATCAATCCCAAACGGGGGATGAATGTCAAAACCTATTCATTCAATTTTATCATGAGCTGTGCAGTGATCGGTTTAGTGACTTGGACTCTATTTATGGTTCAAGCCAGCCTGCCGTTGAACCCAAACCATGCACCGAATATGTCATGGGATTTGGCGCTGCATACCATGATTTCGTTTCTGACCAATACCAACCAGCAGCACTATTCAGGACAGGTGCAACTGTCATATTTATCGCAAATGGTCGGCATTGTCGGCTTGCAGATCATCACGCCGATGATGGGCCTGGCGATGGTGGTGGCTACAGTTCGAGCACTGTTCTACAAACAATCCAATGCACTTTCTGAAACCGATCAACAGACCAGCTTTAAGCATAAAGTGCAACAAATTAATATCGGCAACTATTGGGCCGATGTGATTCGTCCGACGTTCCGCTTTCTGATTCCTTTATGCATGGTTTGGTCATTATTGCTCACTAGCCAAGGCGTACCATCGACTTTTCAAGGCGGCCCAGAAGTTCAAGTCATCGACCAAAGCAGCGAATTAACAACGCAAAAAATACCTTTAGGCCCTGTTGCGCCCATGGTAGCAATTAAGCAATTGGGCAGTAATGGTGGTGGCTGGTATGGTCCGAACAGCAGTGTACCTTTGGAAAATCCTACACCATTGTCAAACTTTCTGGAAATGCTTGCGATTTTACTGATCCCTGTTTCGGTGATTTTTATGCTGGGCTTTTTCACCAAACGCGCCAAATTCGCAGGCTTGGTCTTTGCTTCAATGCTGCTGATGTCGATCATTTCTGCGACTAGCGCTATCTGGTCAGAAAGCCTTTCATCGACTTCGACATTGCTTTCCGCCATGGAAGGTAAAGAAGTGCGTTTTGGCGAGGCATCATCTGCTTTGTGGTCAGCGGTCACCACCCAAGTCAATAACGGCTCAGTGGATATGATGCATGATTCATCTGCACCGCTCACAGGTATGGTGCAATTGTCCAATATGCTGATCAATGCCATTTGGGGCGGGATTGGCTGTGGTTTACAGCAATTCATTATTTATCTGTTTTTAGCAGTCTTTATTGCAGGCTTAATGACCGGCCGCACCCCAGAATTGTTTGGCCGCAAAATTGAAGCCGGTGAAATCAAGCTGCTCGCTGTTGTGATTTTGATCCAACCCATCGTCATTCTTGGTTTAACCGCAATAACTGTATTTTTTCCTGAATTGACGGGCAACAGTAATCCGCAATACCACGGCATTTCTCAAGTGCTGTACGAATATGTGTCTGCATTTGCCAACAATGGCTCAGGCTTTGAAGGGCTATCAGATAATACCGTGTGGTGGAATGTCACATGCGGTATTGCTTTATTGCTCGGCCGTTTCCCGACATTAATTATTCCTTTAATCATCGCTACACGTTTAGCTGCCAAACGCCAAGCACCTGAAAGCAGCGGCAGTTTAAAAGTCGAAACGCCAACATTCGCACTGACTTTAATCGCCATTGTGGTGATGTTGACCTTATTGCAATTTATGCCAGTCCTGGTCTTGGGGCCAATTGCTGATCATCTGTTATTGGTTCAAGGTTAAGGGTGAGTACAATGAATCATTCAAAACAAACTGTTCAAACACAGCAAAACACTATCGCTTCAACCTTATTTCAAGCTGAATCATGGAAAAATGCCTTTATTAAACTGCTACCGCAGCATGTGATTAAAAATCCGGTGATGGCCATCGTTTGGCTTGGGACGCTGATTACACTGGTTAGTACAATTTTGGGGCAAGCCAGTCTGGTTTTTGGCTTATTGGTGACATTGATTTTATTTGTGACTGTTCTCTTTGCCAATTATGCTGAAGCCCTTGCCGAAGCTAAAGGCCGCGGACAGGCGTCATCCCTGCGTCAAGCGCGTCAAAATTTGACGGCGCGCCGGATCCATTCTAAAGATGATATGGATGGGGTGCAGATTTCAGCGGCTGAATTGAAAATGCATGACTTGATTGAAGTGCGTGCAGGGGAGTTCATTCCCGCAGATGGTGAGATCATTCAAGGCTTTGCTACGATCAATGAAGCTGCTGTAACAGGTGAATCTGCGCCGGTACTGCGTGAAGCGGGCACGGATAAATCAGGGGTGATTGGGGGAACCAAAGTCTTAACCGACCGGATCATCGTTCAAGTGACGGCAGAGGCGGGAAATAGTTTCCTTGATCGAATGATTGCTTTGGTCGAAGGCTCAAACCGTCAAAAAACACCGAATGAAATAGCTTTAGGTATTTTACTGACCGTGATGACTGTGACTTTTATCATCGTCGTGGTCAGCCTGCCGTTGATTGGACATTTCCTGCATATTGAAATCAGCCCGATTTTATTGGTGGCGCTATTGGTTTGCTTAATTCCAACCACCATCGGCGGTTTATTGCCAGCTATTGGAATTGCAGGGATGAACAGAGCGCTCAAAGCCAATGTGATTGCCAAATCAGGCAAGGCGGTTGAAGTTGCAGGCGATATAGATGTTTTACTACTCGATAAAACCGGAACTATTACTTACGGTGACCGTCAGGCGACTGCTTTTTATCCCTTAACAGGAGTGACGGAGTCTGAACTTCGCCAAGCGGCGGTACTGACTTCTTTGGCCGATCCAACGCCAGAAGGTAAATCGGTGGTTGCTTTGGCCAAAGAGCAAGGTGAAAGAGTGGCCGAGCCTGAACAGGCTGAATTTATCGCTTTTAATGCGTCCACACGCATTTCAGGCCTTAACTTGGCGGATGGTCATCAAGCGCGTAAAGGCGCTATGGATGCCATTCTTAAATTCGCTTCGCAAAACCTTGAAAATCATGCCGAATTGAAAGCGCGCGTAGAACAAATAGCTTCAAAAGGGGCAACGCCGCTGGTCGTGGCTAAAGACCAGAATTTGTTGGGTGTCATTGAACTATCAGACGTGATTAAGCAAGGCATTAAAGAAAAATTTGCGCGCTTACGTGAAATGGGCATTAAAACTGTGATGGTGACCGGAGATAATCCGCTCACAGCAGCGGCCATCGCAGCAGAGGCTGGTGTGGATGATTATATCGCTGAAGCGAAACCAGAAGATAAACTCACATGCATTCGAACCGAGCAAAACAAAGGACATTTGGTAGCGATGGTCGGTGACGGTACTAATGATGCACCGGCGTTGGCCCAAGCAGATATTGGCTTAGCCATGAACTCGGGAACGCAAGCAGCCAAAGAAGCAGGCAATATGGTGGACTTAGATTCTGATCCAACCAAATTGCTATCTGTGGTTGAAATAGGCAAACAGCAGCTGATTACTCGCGGTGCATTAACCACCTTTTCCTTGGCGAATGACGTATCAAAGTATTTTGCAATTTTGCCGGCATTATTCGTCGCGGCAATTCCGCAAATGCATGTGTTAAATGTCATGCAACTAGGCAGTTCTGAAAGTGCCATCCTGTCTGCGCTGATCTTTAATGCGATCATTATTCCTCTGCTGATTCCAATTGCACTGCGCGGTGTGAAATTCAAACCTTCGACATCTACCCAATTATTGCGCCGCAACATGCTGATTTATGGTGTGGGCGGGGTGCTGCTACCGTTTATTGCCATTAAAGCGATTGATCTGCTGATCAGTCCAATCTTGGCCCTATAAATTTTTTGAGGATGACAAAGTGAATATGCAAAATCATCAATTGGCAGACTCATCATGGGGTGAGAAACTGCGCGCTTCGTTTGGAATGACCATCATTGCTCTAGGCTTATGCGGCTTTGTATATAGTGCTGCTGCAACCAGCTTAGGACAAATGCTCTTTCCAAAACAAGCCAACGGCAGCTTGATTGTCGAAAATAATCAAGTGATCGGTTCACGCTTAGTGGCACAGCCTTTTGTCCAAGTTCAATATTTCCATCCGCGTCCATCTGCCGCAAATTATGATCCTATGGCGATGGCCGGAAGCAACATGGCGAGAACCAATCCTGAACTGCAGAAAGCCATAGAGGAACGGCTGAATCGAATCGCAGCGAAGGAACAGATTGAAAAATCTAAAATTCCTGCGGATCTGGTCACCGCTTCAGGCAGCGGCATCGACCCTGAAATTAGCGTGCAATCAGCCATGATTCAAGTGAAGCGGATTGCCCATGCACGGCATATGCCTGAACAGAATGTCGAAAAACTGATTCAGTCGCATACGGTTCAGCCGATTTTTGGGATTTTAGGGCAGGCACGTGTCAATGTGCTTGAATTGAATTTGGCTTTGGATCGGGGCGGGAAGTGATATGAATGGCTTGATGATTAAAATATAGTGATTGAAAGCTATTGAATAATCTGAATTAAGTTATATACGATTGTTGGGCGAGGGGATGTTCTATACCTCCGCCCAACGGTGGCATCCATATTGCCCAGCAATAGCCAAGCTGACTTTAGACGCATTTAAATGAATTTAAAAACATCTTTTAAAGCAATAAATAAAGATTACTTCTATGACTGATCCACGAACCAATAAAGCCGATGTTTTGCTGCAACATACACAGCGTTATCAGTCTGGGCGGCTGACGATTTTTTTAGGCGCAGCTCCGGGCGTGGGAAAGACCTTTGCCATGCTGGTTCGTGCGCATGAACTGGCGCTGCAGGGTATTAATATCGTCATTGGCTATGTAGAAACGCATGGCCGTAGAGAAACTGAAAATTTAATTTCTGGTTTAGATATAATTCCGCGCAAGGCTATTGAATATCAAGGGCAGCATCTGGAGGAAATGAATCTAGATGCCGTTTTGGATAAAAAGCCCAGTATTGTTTTGGTGGATGAATTTGCCCACACTAATATGCCCGGCAGCCGTCATGAAAAACGCTGGCAAGACATCAATGAATTATTAGATGCTGGTATTGATGTTTTTACCACCATGAACATTCAGCATTTGGAAAGTTTGAATGATGTGGTATATCAAATCACTGGGATTCGTGTCACTGAAACCGTGCCAGACCGGGTGTTCGAACGGATTAGAGATATCCGCTTAATTGATTTGCCTGTGAATGAGCTGTTGGAGCGCTTAAACCAAGGGAAGGTTTATGTGCCTGAGCAGGCGGAACAGGCCTTACAGCGATTTTTCAACAGCTCCAACTTAACGGCACTGCGTGAACTGGCAATGCAAACCGTTGCCAATTATGTTGATAATGATGTACGCGAAAATTTCGCCATTCAAGGGCTTGCTCAAATCCCCTTAAAAAATCATGTCTTAATTATGATTGATGGTAAAGGGCATTCTGAAGCTTTAGTTCGGACTGGATGTCGTATTGCCGAGCATCGTGTGGCAAACTGGACGGTTGTTGCTTTTTCTCATGATACGCAAATCATGAATAAACAGGAAAACTCGCAAAGCCGTGAAATAGAACGGGCTTTAAACTTAACGCGTCAAATGGGCGGAATGACAGAAGTCCTTCACGGCCAGCAACATGCTAAAACTTTATTTGATTATGTGATGGACCGCGGCATTTCAACCTTAGTTTTAGCGCAAGCGGCTCCGCAAAAGTTTTCTCTGAATTTAAGGCTCAATTTGATTGATCAGTTGTTGCAATACCGGCCCAGTTTTGAACTCAGTATTGTGCCGATTATTGCAGAGAATAAGCATCTGTCCTTTTTCACTCAAAGGGCATTCTTGTCGCTAAGAGAAATACAGTACGTACTAGCCACCACGGTCATCAGCATTGTGATTGCAAGCTTAGGGGAAAAGTATTTAGGGATTGAAGATCTTTCGGTGATTTTTATCACCGCTGTGGTTTTTGTGGCATCAAAAACACGGATGCTGGCTGCAGCTTTTTCAGCCATCCTATTCTTTCTAGCTTATAATTTTTTCTTTATTTCCCCGCAATTTACATTTCAAATTTCTGCACATCAGGGGATTGTCACCGTGATTGCATTTTTGGGCGCGGCTTTAATTTCGAGCCGATTAGCGTCACGTTTGAAAGAGCAGGTGACTGCACTCAAAACGGCGAACAGTTATAACAGCATTATGCAGGATTTAGGGCAGAAGCTGTCCACAGCATTAGATTTGGCACAAATCAAGGAGATTGCTGAACATAGCCTGAGTAAAAATCTCAATGCAGATGTCTGGCTGTATTTCCCAGATACTGCAGCAACTCAAGCATCATCCACTATCATGAGTAATAAAGAAAAAATTTCAGCCGATTGGACATTCAAAAACCATCAACCGTCCGGTCGCTTTACCCAAACCTTGACGGAAAATGAGTGGTGGTTTTTGCCCTTATTGGCTTCCAAGCAATGCTTAGGCGTGGTGGGGTTGAAACTTAAAGATGTGCAAGCAGTAATCAATACGGAGCAAAAACAGCTCGCTGAACTCATGGTAGAGTATCTTGCGCAGGCGATTTTCCGCACCCAGCTGACCAAGGCTTTGGAAATAGCCAATGTGAATTCTGAAACGGAAAAATTGCGCTCGGCATTATTATCATCCGTATCGCACGATTTACGCTCGCCTTTGGCGTCGATGATTGGAGCAGCGGATACTTTGAGCACTTACCGCCATTCCATGAATGAAAATGATCAGGACAGCTTGCTGGAAGCGATTCATTTAGAGGGGGAGCGTTTAGACCGCTATATTCAAAACCTACTGGATATGACCCGTTTAGGCCATGAAGGCTTAAGCTTGAAGCGGGACTGGATTGGAGTTGATGAACTGATCGGTTCAGCAGTGCGCCGTTTAAACCGTTATATGCCAGATGCATTGGTTGAAGTGCGTGCGCCTCAAGAATCTTTGAGTTTATTTGTACATGCCGCCTTGATTGAACAGGCCATTTTTAATGTGCTGGAAAATGCCGCAAAATTTTCACCAGAGAATAAAGCTGTGATGATTGAGGTGCAGCAGGTGAATGAAAATGAGATCGAAATTGCCATAACTGATAAGGGGCAGGGTATCCCGGAAGGTGAGCGGGAACGCATTTTTGACATGTTTTATACCATGCAGCGCGGTGACCGCGGGCAATATGGTACAGGATTGGGCTTGACGATTGTGAAAGCGATTGTGGGTGCGCATATGGGGAAAATCATGGCATCATCAGGCAAGAACAATCAAGGAACATGTATCCGCATACAGCTTCCTATTCAGCAAATTACTTAAAGCATCTAGCAGCTTTTAGGTGGGAAAATGCCAGAACAGAATGAATCAGCCAGCTCCATGACCAATGTCTTGATTATTGATGACGAAAATCAGATTCGAAAATTCTTGGATATAGCACTCAGAGCGCAAGGCTATAAAACGCTTTTGGCTGAAAATGGCCAAAAGGGCTTGGAACTCCTAGCTTTGCAAGGTGCGGATTTAGTGATCCTCGATTTGGGTTTGCCAGATTTGGATGGTTATGAGGTTTTGTCTGAGCTTCGCACATGGTCGCACGTTCCAGTGATAGTGCTGTCTGTGCGGGCAAATGAAGAAGAAAAAGTGAAGCTTCTGGATGCTGGCGCAAATGATTATGTGACCAAGCCGTTTAGTGTTCAGGAGCTGATGGCGCGCATTCGTGTACTGCTTAGGCAGCATCAGCATAGTACTGTTTATACGACAATTTTTGATGATGGCGTATTAAAAATCGATTTTTCCAAACGGCAGGTTTTTTTAAATCAACAATTGCTCTCCTTAACGCGCAAAGAATATCAGCTGCTGAATTTATTGGCGAAAAATAAAGGCCAATTGATTACCCAGCCGCAAATACTGAAAGAGCTGTGGGGGCCAACGCACCAAGAAGATACGCATTATTTAAGGATTCTGGTAGCTAAATTAAGAGTGAAGTTAAATGATAATGCTGTGCAGCCTAAATATATTATTACTGAACCGGGAGTGGGTTTGCGATTTTTGAAGATTTATTAATATTAAATATGCCATTTATTTTACATGAGTCTATTGTTATTTTTATGTTTTAACTTATTTTAAATTAGCTTTTTCGTGGTTTTAATAGTTTAAAAAATAATCATATTAGTTGGGTGCTTTTTTACGGTTTATTTACGTTACATTCGGTAGAACTTGTTTTATTTTGATCATTGTTAATATTTAACAGGACAAAATAATGAGTAATTTACTCATGGCTAGACATAATATAGCTGACGAAGAAGCGGTCCCTGAATCCATGCCATCTGCGCGTCAATGCTGCGATATTGAAGATATTCTATTTTCAGAAGAAATCGAAAACTATTTGCAGCGCTATCCCAATACCCGTCATGTTGAGATTTGCCTGCACGATCTGAATGGTCATGTCCGCGGCAAGCGCATAGATATTGTCGGTCTAAAAAATATTGCACAAGGCTGTTATTTCCCAATGTCTATTTATGCCATGAGTCTTGATGGAGAAGTGATTGAAGAATCGGGTTTAGGAAAATCGATCGGTGAGCCGGATTATTTATGTAAACCTATATTGGGAAGCCTGCAGCCCTGCGCTTTAAATCCAGAGTCCAAGGCACAGTTATTCCTAACCATGAAAGATGACAATCATCAAGATTGCGAAGTTGAACCGCGCAATATTTTAAAAAAAAGTTTAAGAGCGCTGCATGATCAAAACTTTTATCCTTGCATGGCCGTAGAATTGGAGTTTTATTTATTTGACAGCAATGAAAAATCTGGCTCCAATCAGATTTATTTAAATCAATGTTTTGATGTGAATGCGCAAGATAAATATCAAGACGTTCTGGATGAAATTGAACGGATTGCCCTTTTGCAGGGGATTCAGATTACAGGCTTAGTCTCGGAATCATCTTCCGGGCAATACGAAATTAATATTCAGCATAGCGGTGATATTTTGAAGCTATGCGATCAGATCATGATGCTAAAGCGCACCATTAAGCAAGTCGCTGTAGAACATGGGTTACATGCAAGCTTTTTGGCTAAGCCTGATCTGAATAAAGCGGGCAGCGGCATGCACTTTCACATGAGTTTGTTAAATCAAGACCAGCAGAATATTTTCAGCATGAAGCAGAATCCTTTACCGTCACGGCAATTATTAAAGGCGATCAGCGGGCTGATAGTCTTGCTGCCGCCGTCCATGGCCGTGCTTGCCCCGAATGTAAACTCATTCCGCCGGTTTAAAGCTGGAAACCATGTGCCCTTAGAAGCTAATTGGGGCGTGAATAACCGCAATGTGGCCATTCGCATACCATGTTCGGACAATGAAAATCAACGCTTGGAATATCGTGTTGCAGGTGCGGATTGCAATCCTTATTTAACTGCAGCCCTGATTTTGATCGGCACACTGCATGGGTTGACACAGAATCTGGAAATTCCACAGCAAGCCACTCAGATAAAAAATAAACATCAGCCGCACTTTTTAAGTACGAATCAGCTGGATGCTTTAACATTTTTTCACCGGAATACTGTTTTGCAAAAATATCTCGGCAAAAGATTTATGGAATTATGGTGTGCAGTTAAACGTGCTGAGCATCAGTATATGTACAGCCAAATTACTTTGATCGAACAACATTGGGATATTTAACTGCTTAAAAATGTATAACACGATAAATAATGAACATGATGCTAGAAATCAGAAGCTCAATGAAGAATTGTATTTGAAGTATAGTTTACAGGAAATTGATTCTGACATTTTAGTAAAGAAATACCAGTATGCGTCAAAAAGTATGAAAAAAATAATTCATACTATTTTTAAAGAAAGAGGTTTTAATCGAAGTGAGATAGATCATATATTGAAATCACTCAAGTAAAATAATTATGCCAATAGAATTGCTGATACTATTGGCATTTAACTTTTAAAAAGATTTAGTCAGGGTGAATACTGCTTCAGTTTTTACCCCTTTTTTATTTTGACTTGTAAAGTCTTTGGTTTTTAAATTACTACCAACCGCTGCTAATTCTGCATTTATTCCCATTGGCTTATAGCGGTAAGTTGCACCAATTTTCCAATCAAAAAAATGGTCTTTTGCTTCAGAACCATAAATGTCCTGATTTGCTTTGGAATAACCTAAGCTAACATTTGTGCCAAAATTAGTTTGAGCAATCGGTGTAGCATATAAGACATTAAAATACCAATTTGAGATATCTTTACCTATACTGTCACTGGTAGCTTTGCCACCATAGTTATAGGTATAGCTTATGCTTGGTGTAAAGCTATCGTTCTGATGCAGCAACGCATTAAAGATCATTTTGAAATAGTATTCATTATAATTTAAATCGCTGTTGCCGATGTAATTGTAGCGCAGCATGCCTAGATCAACTGCAGGATGGATTGAACCTAGCGCGATTGGCGCTGTATAGCCGATCTGGGGATCCAGTTCTAAATTTACTTCGTCATCAAAATCAACATTCGATGCAAATGCAGCAAGATAAAATCCTGAAGCATGGCTTAAAACAAAGTTTCCCTGCAAGGCCGGATCATTCTGGGTTTGCGTTTGGCCGCGCCAGCGGTAGTCGCTGGCCAATGATACATTACCTGAAAAGCTTAAAGCGGGAGAGCTTTCATCTCCAGTAGCAAAAGCATAACTTGAATAGAGCGGTATAAGGCTAAAAAGTAGATGGTATAATTTTTTCATAACACTTTAAATTAGTAGTCATTGAAGTAATGTATGTTATGGTTTAATTTATTGATATATAATAAAATTATCGTAAATTTTGCGTAAAATAAGTATAAAATTTAAGATGAATATTTTTTAAAGTCGCAGATTCAAATCCCAAGTGCAACACATTTGTAGTTAGTTGAAAAAGTTAGGTGTATTCATAGAATCATTAGACTTTACCGCAAGGAAGGGTTTTGCCAATGCACGGTTTGAAACGGATATAGAGGAAGGGTTAGAGGTGCTGGAGGAATACTACCCTGAACAAGAACAAAACCGTACGGTGGAGCAACAAGCTTCGCCTGAAGGGTTTGTGCAGGGTATTCAGCAAGGGTTGCAGCGATCAGTAAGACCCGTCAATTAATCGATTGGTTGGAAAAGAGCAACTTTCTAGGTTGCTCTTTTTTTTTACGACATTATAAGACGTAGCAGTTGTTAAAGGACTATTTTAGCTAAAGTTATCCCGTTAAAATGACAAGCCTTAATTAATCTCTATTTTTTTTGGTAAGTGCATGACTTTTAATAGGTCGCAGATATGCTAACTTAGCAACATTGTTTAACATTAAGTATAAAACCAAAGCGGTTGATCTTGGATTGAGGAAATAAAATGCATTCATTGGAACAAAAATTTCTAAATGACTTAGATGACAAGCTTTGGAAAGCCGCCGATAAATTACGCAGTAGTCTGGATGCTGCTAACTATAAGCATATTGTTTTAGGGCTGATTTTCTTAAAGTACGTTTCTGATGCCTTTGATGAACGACAGTCTGAGCTCAAGACTTTATTCGCTCATCAAGATGACAACAATATCTACTACATGGCACGTGATCACTATGATAGCGATGAAGAATACCTACAGGCTATTGCTGACGAACTAGAAATACTGGATTACTACCAAGAAAAAAACGTATTTTGGGTACCCAAAGCAGCACGTTGGTTAAGTATCCGCAATGCAGCAGCTTTACCAATTGGCTCAATCATTTGGCAGGATGAGCAAGGACAGGACGTGAAGTTACGCTCTGTATCTTGGTTGATTGATAATGCTTTTGATGAAATTGAAAAAGCCAATCCAAAACTAAAAGGTATTCTGAATCGTATTGGACAGTATCAGCTGGACAATGACAAGCTACTTGATCTGATCAATACTTTTTCTGACACCAGTTTTACTAATCCAGAATATAACGGTGAGCAACTCAGTCTGCACAGTAAAGATATCCTCGGGCACGTCTACGAATACTTTTTGGGACAGTTTGCCTTGGCTGAAGGCAAGCAAGGTGGGCAGTACTATACGCCTAAAAGTATCGTCACCTTAATTGTTGAAATGTTGCAGCCTTATAAAGGTCGTGTGTATGACCCTGCAATGGGTTCAGGTGGATTCTTTGTATCCAGTGAAAAATTTATTGAACAACATGCTCAGGAAAAGCGTTACAAAGCCTCCGAACAGAAAAAGCATATTTCTATTTATGGGCAGGAAAGCAATCCGACCACATGGAAACTGGCCGCCATGAATATGGCAATTCGTGGGATTGATTTTAATTTCGGTAAGAAAAATGCTGACAGCTTTTTAGAGGATCAGCATCCAGACTTGCGTGCTGACTTTGTCATGGCTAACCCACCTTTTAACATCAAAGATTGGTGGCATGCTTCTCTAGAAAGTGATGTGCGTTGGAAGTATGGTACACCGCCACAAGGCAATGCTAACTTTGCTTGGATGCAGCACATGCTACATCATCTGTCACCAACAGGCAGCATGGCACTTTTACTTGCCAATGGTTCGATGAGTTCCAACACCAACAATGAAGGTGAGATCCGTAAGAACTTGATCGAAGCTGATCTAGTGGAATGCATTGTTGCATTACCAGGACAACTGTTCACCAACACGCAAATTCCAGCCTGTATCTGGTTTCTAACCAAGGACAAAAAGAATGGCTTGTCTTTAGATAAAAAGAAAGCCAACCGTGAAGGCAAGACTCTGTTCATCGATGCCCGTAATTTGGGCTATATGAAAGATCGCGTACTGCGTGACTTTACCGATGCGGATATTGCTAAAATCACCAATACTTTACATGCTTGGCAACAAGGCGAAAATTTTGAAGGCGAAGCCTATCAAGATGAGAAAGGTTTCTGCTTCTCTGCTGAGTTAAAAGATATACAAAAGCACGACTATGTATTGACTCCAGGACGTTATGTGGGTGCAGTCGAGCAGGAAGATGATGGCGAGCCATTCGCTGAGAAAATGCTGCGTTTGACCGCTCAGCTCAAAGAACAATTTGCTGAAAGTGCGGTCTTGGAAAGTGAGATTAAAAAGAACCTAAAGGGCTTGGGCTATGAGTTCTGATCATCCTTTATTGCTGGAAATTCAGAAGGGTGAAAGTCAAACCCTTGAATTTAAAGAGCAGTTACCGAAAGGGCAACAGGTGGCAAAGACCCTGATTGCTTTTGCCAATACCAGTGGTGGTAAATTGGTAGTGGGTGTAAGTGATGATCGCCAACTCGTAGGTATTCAAGATGATATTTTTGAGCTGCAAGATCAGATCACCTCAATGATCAATGAATTGTGTATGCCAAACATTCTGCCGTATATCTATATCGAGAATATCCAAGGCATAGAGTTGCTGGTGATTGAAGTCAGCCGTGGTTCGTTATTGCCTTATTATCTCAAACCACAAGGCAAGGCACAGGGAACCTATATCCGTTTGGGTGCAAGTAATCGTGTAGCATCGCCTGAGTATATCCAGCAACTCGAATTGCAGCGTCTGAACCAGACTTTTGATGAGCAGCCGAATCCGCAATACAGTTTAGATAACATCGATTTACAGCCTTTACAGCAAGCCTTTGCTGAGGTGGGTAAAGAGCTCTCTTTGCAGAAAATGCGTAATCTCAAATTGATCATTCAGCAGAATGGACAGGATTACCCAAGTCATGGGTTACTCATTTTGTTGGGGCTTTATGAGCAGGTTGAGATTAAATGTAGCCGCTTTAAAGGCACGACCATGACGGTGTTTTTGGATAAAAAAGAATACCGTGGCGACTTGTTTAGCCAGTTGAAGCAAACTGAGCAATTCATCAAAAATCATCTGCATCTACGGGCAGAAATTTTAGGGTTACAGCGTACAGAAAGTTATGAAATCCCCATTCCTGCTATTCGTGAAGCCTTGGTGAATGCAGTGCTGCACCGTGATTATAGCAATGCAGGGCGTGATATTAAGGTTGGCATTTATGATGACATTCTGAATATCGTATCGCCAGGTGGCTTGCCCAATGGTCTGACTGAAGAAGATTTGGCTCAAGGTCGTTCTGAGATCCGTAACCGTGTTTTGGCGCGTGTGTTTAAAGAGCTGGGTTATATCGAGCAGTGGGGTAGTGGGATTGCCCGTATTAAAGATCTATGTTTGCAGGCAGGTAATGCCGAACCTCAATTGAAAGCACAAGGTGATTTTGTGGATTGGGAGTTTTACCGTCCTTCGATTGAGCAATTAGGTGGCTCAATAGGTGGCTCAATAGGTAGCTCAATCCAAGAAACTATGCTGACAGATCGTCAAAAAGAGATTTTAGTTTTGATTCAACAAAATCCGAAAGTTTCCTATCGTGCTATGGCAGAGCAACTTGCTATTAATGAGTCAGCAGTGAAAAAGCATTTGAATAACTTAAAAGATGCAGGCTGGCTTGAGCGTGTGGGTGGAACACGTGGCTATTGGGTGGTTAAGGAAGAATTTGGGGGTAGTGGTAAGTGAAATTTAAGCAATATTCTTTTAAAGAATTATTATCGAATATTGTTGATAATCGAGGGAAGACCTGTCCTACAGCAGACCAAGGTCTACCTTTAATAGCAACAAATTGTATTAATAACAAAAGTCTATATCCTGTTTTTGAAAAAGTCCGATATGTAAATGTGGAAACCTATAAGAATTGGTTTAGAGGACATCCCAAACCTGAAGATATCATTTTTGTTTGCAAAGGTTCACCTGGACGTGTCGCATGGGTTAAAGATCCTGTTGATTTTTGCATAGCTCAAGATATGGTTTCAATACGTGCTGATAGAACAAAAATAGATCCTAAATATTTATTTGCTTTATTACGATCGGACAATGTACAGCAAAAAATTTCAAATATGCATGTTGGTTCATTAATTCCACATTTTAAAAAAGGGGATTTTGGGAATCTATATTTAGATATTCCTGAAGATTTGGAATATCAAAAAATGGTTGGAGAAATATATTTTAATTTTTCAATGAAAATTGAACAGAACAACAAAATCAATCAAACCCTAGAATCTATCGCCCAAGCCCTATTTAAAAGCTGGTTTATCGACTTTGACCCTGTCCGTGCCAAAATTGCAGCAAAACAAGAAGGGAACGATCCTGAGCTTGCTACGATGTGTGCGATTAGCGGTAAAAGCGGAACTGAACTTGAGCAAATGGCTGAAGATGATTTTGCAGAGTTACAAGCGACTGCTGCACTGTTTCCTGATGAGTTGGTAGAGAGTGAATTGGGGGAAGTGCCCAAGGGGTGGGAATTACAGCAATTTAAAGATATTGCTAAATATACCTCTAATAAGATTTCATTAAATGACCTAACTCTTGAAAATTATATCTCCACAGAAAATATGTTATCTGAAAAGAAGGGAATTGAAAAAGCGAGTTCATTGCCAAAAGTGAATAGTGTCCCTGCTTTCAAAAAAGGAAATATTTTAGTTTCTAATATTCGGCCTTACTTTAAGAAAATTTGGTTTTCTTCTTCTGAGGGAGGGCATTCTAATGATGTCTTAAATTTTGAGGTCTTAGAAGAAGGTTGTGAGGAATATTTATACAATTTAATTTACCAAGACAGTTTTTTTGATCAAATGATGGCTTCATCTAAAGGATCAAAAATGCCTAGAGGTGATAAAAAAGCAATTATGAGTTTTCAGGTTGTTATACCATCAATAACTTTAAGAAGACTATACTCCAGAAAAGTTGAAAAATTTTATTTTAAAAAAAATGTTATAGAAAAAGAAAATCAGATTTTAAAAATTATTAGAGATACATTGTTGCCAAAATTATTATCGGGTGAAATTAATGTATCTTCTTTGAAAGATAAGGTTGAGTGAAAATGAACATTATATTTAGATTATTGCTCACTTTGAATTCAACATCATTATTGCTGATCATTTTTTTGATTAAAGAAAAGTATGTATTGTGCCAAGGAGTGTCTGAATATTTTTCATATGCTTTATATGCTGTTTTGCCAATCTTGATGACATTTTTTAGTATTGTATTATGCTCTAAGCTGGGTAAGGATAGTTTTAAATGTGATTTAGATGAAAATGGAGTCAATAAAAGCTATCCAATAAAAGAAATTGAATATGCAAATAATATTTTTTTACCTAGCTATTTAGGATATTTCTTTGTTGCACTTAGTGTAAACAACTTGGAAACACTAATATGTGTTTATATTATACTGTTTGTGTTTACATTTTTATCACAGGCTTTGTATTTTAATCCATTGTTTTTGTTATTCGGTTTTAACTTCTATAATGTAAAAACAAAACATGGAGCATCTATATTTTTAATTACAAGGTGTGATTATAAAACTCCAGAAGATGTTGAAATTGATGTGGCATATAGAATTAATAGTTATACCTATATTGAAAGGGGTAATAAATGAATCAATTAGTAGCTCGTGTAAGAGGAAGAAAGAAGCCGTTTTTCTACAAACTGCTTTCTGATAAAAAAATATATGAGTTTGATATTAGTGAAGTAAGTTTGGTTGAATATTCCTCTGATCATCTTCTTGATGGGGATAGTTGGTTTAAAGTTGATAATTTTAGTAAGCGAAAATTTTTCCTAGATTTTTTAGAAAAACAGTTTATTTCTTCAGAATATAACAGTATCCCAAAATCTAAGTATAAAGATATAATCTATCTCTGTTCAGTTCAAGATAGCGAATATTTTTTTCAAAAAATTACACCATCATCTTATGTGACTAAGACATTTCTTGCTTTAGGCGATGAGCTCGTTATTGAAGATAATATCGATAGAGTTGTTATTAACCAATTGCCTGATGCTATATATTTTAAAAAAGAAGATAGATTAATCTTTAGAAATTTAGCTACTATTTCTAGTATTTTTAAGGGAATAGATATGCTATATAAAGAAGCTACCCAAGAGGAGGTGCAACAATTTATTGATTTAGGTTTTATAAAAGTATCGAATGGTTATGATGCCCAAAAAGTTGGTAAACAAAATAGAAAACGTATAGCTTTGGCTTTAGCTACATTTACGGCTATGAGTAATGATGAAAAAGACACAATTTTTGATTATGTCCAAGAATATTGTGAAAATCTAAACTTTGATAAATCTGCTAAAAAATTTGAAATATCATCCGAAGAAGATATGAAGTTTTTACTGTATGGAGTTGAACAGAGATTTTATACAACTGTTTGTGGAAAAGAGAAGCGACTTGCTAACTCGGTGCAAAGGCTTTAGCTTTTTTCAAAAAAGCTAAAGCCTTGTTAGGCTGGATGTAAAAGATAAATTTTAGATAAATAGTAATGAGCGAGCCGAGTTTAAAATTTAAATGAAAGGGGGAAATCATGAACGAAACACAACTCGAAAACCTATGCTTAGACTGGTTTTCTGAAAATGGCTGGGAAGTCGTTCATGGTATCGATATTGCACCCGAGAGCAGTAACCCTTTACGCAAGGACTATAAACAGATTTTAATCGAAGCTGATTTACAGGCGGCTTTTGAACGCTTAAATCCACATTTGCCTGCAGGCTGTTTTGAACAGGTTTGGCAAAAACTGAGCAAGCCTGAAAGTTTGGATCTCGTCACCAATAACCGTGCTTTTCATCGTATGTTGTTGGAGGGCGTACCTGTCACATATAAGAAGCAAGATGATTGGGTACACGACCATGCCTTCATGGTGGATTTCAACCATGTGCATCAAAACCGATTTGTTGCTATCAATCAATTTACTATTCTAGGTACTAAACAACCTCGACGTCCTGATATCATTTGCTTTATCAACGGTATTCCTTTTGCTGTGTTGGAACTAAAAAGCCCAACCGATGAAAATGCGGATATTTGGGATGCCTTTAACCAGCTACAAACCTATAAAGAAGAAATCTCGGATTTATTTGTTTATAACGAAGCCTTGGTAGTGAGTGATGGCGTAACAGCACGTGTCGGTTCACTGACAGCAAATCAGGAACGCTTTTTACCGTGGCGTACAATCAAGAATGAAGATGATAAACCCGCTTTAGAATGGGAGTTAGAGACAGTTATTCGAGGCTTCTTTGATCGAGAATTGTTCCTAGATTACATTCGATTCTTTGTGCTGTTTGAAACAGATGGCGAAAAGACCATTAAGAAAATTGCAGGCTATCATCAATTCCATGCGGTTAGAGAAGCCGTACAAGCCACCATTGCAGCAGCCAATCCAGCCGGGGACAAAAAAGCAGGTGTCGTTTGGCATACACAAGGTTCGGGTAAAAGTATTTCCATGTGTTGCTATGCAGGCAAACTTTTACAGCAGCCTGCCATGCACAACCCAACCTTGTTGATCGTGACTGACCGTAATGACTTAGATGGACAGCTCTTTGAAACCTTTAGTAATGCTCAAGAACTGTTAAAACAAACTCCAGTACAAGCCAATAACCGCGATGAGCTGAGACAGCTTTTAGCTGAGCGTGAGTCTGGTGGGATCATCTTTACTACGGTACAAAAGTTTGCATTACTGGAAGGTGAGAGTGAGCATCCATTATTGAATAGACGCCACAATATTGTTGTGATGTCAGATGAAGCACATCGTAGCCAATATGGTTTGAAAGCAAAACTAAATAATGATGGCACATACAAGTTCGGCTATGCCAAGCACATGCGTGATGCTTTAAAGAATGCTGCTTTTATTGGCTTTACTGGAACCCCTATTTCGAGTGAGGATAAAGATACCCGAGCTGTCTTTGGCGACTATGTCTCCATCTATGATATTCAGGATGCCTTCGATGATGGTGCAACCGTTCCTATCTACTACGAATCACGTTTGGCAAAGCTGGACATCAATCAGGCTGAGATTGGAGAGCTATCTGATCAAGTGGATGAGGTGGTGGAAGATGAGGAAGATGTTGGTAACCGAGAAAAGACTAAAAGTGAGTGGAGCCGACTAGAAAAGCTGGTGGGTGCCACACCACGGCTGAAACAGATTGCTGCAGATTTAGTCGCACATTTTGAAGCACGTACCGAAACCACAGCAGGTAAAGGTATGATTGTGACCATGAGCCGGGAGATCTGTGTCCATCTTTACAATGAAATTGTTGCTTTGCGCCCAGATTGGCATGACCCTGATCCTGAAAAAGGCAAAATCAAAATTGTGATGACGGGTTCAGCTTCAGATAAACCATTATTACAGCCGCATATCTACAATAAGCAAACTAAAAAACGTCTTGAGAAACGCTTTAAGGATGTCAAAGATCCTTTGCAGTTAGTGATCGTGCGCGATATGTGGCTTACAGGTTTTGATGCACCATGCACGCATACGATGTATATCGACAAACCGATGAGGGGGCACAACCTCATGCAGGCCATTGCACGTGTGAACCGTGTCTTTAAAGATAAGCAGGGTGGACTAGTTGTTGACTATATCGGCATTGCTAATGAATTGAAGCAAGCCTTAAAAACCTATACCGATGCAAAAGGGAAAGGTGAGCCGACTTTACGTGCAGAAGAAGCCTATGCAGTTCTTGCTGAAAAGATGGATGCAATAGGAGGAATGTTCGCCAAAACCAATGAACAGGCAGGTATGGATTTAAGTGCTTATGAAACTCAGGCACACCGACTGATTATCCCCGCAGCTAACTATGTGCTGAGCTTAAAGGATGGTAAAAAGCGTTTTCTTGATTTAGTCCTGGCAATCAATAAAGCCTTCTCTTTATGCAGCACCTTGGATGAAGCGAAGAACCTGCACAAAGAAATTGCCTTTTACTCAGCCATTAAAGCGGTCATCAGCAAGCATACCTCTGTAGATCGTAAACTGTCGCAAGCGGAAAAGGACAGTACGCTAAAACAGATTCTGGATAATGCTGTCATTGCTGATGGCGTAACAGATGTCTTTGCAATGTGTGGTTTAGATAAACCAAACATTGGCTTGCTTTCAGATGAGTTCTTAGAAGATGTACGGCAGATGCCATATCGTAATTTGGCAGTTGAACTACTGGAAAAGTTGTTGAATGACGGCATTAAAGCAAAGACACGAAACAATGTCGTGCAGGAAAAACGCTTCTCTGATCGTTTGCAGGAAACCTTGAGGAAATACAATAACCGAGCGATTGAAACTTCTCAGGTCATTGAAGAACTCATTCAAATGGCAAAAGAGTTTCAGGCAGAAATGCAGCGTGAAGCTGCACTTGGTTTGAATCCTGATGAAATCGCTTTCTACGATGCCTTGGCGAATAATGAAAGTGCGGTCAGAGAGCTTGGAGACGATACTCTGAAGCAGATCGCCCGCGAAATTACCGAGAAGCTTAGGAAGTCAACTACAGTGGATTGGCAGGTTCGGGACAGTGTACGTGCTCAGCTTAAAATTCTTGTGCGACGTACATTGCAGCGTTGGAAGTACCCGCCTGATAAAGCAGCTGAAGCGATTGAGTTGGTGATGAAGCAGGCGGAGACTTTGTCTAATGCTTGGACTATCAACTAGCACGATTGCTTATTGGGGGGTAAATGTTTAATCCTAAAGAAAATAGCATGTACTTAAAGAAAAAAGAGAACTTTAAATGTTCTCTTCTAAATTTGATTTAATCCAAAACTATTAACTCACTTCGACGCCTTAATGCATCTAAATTTTGGTATTTAGAGGCTAAGTTGAAAGTAAGATTATTAACTTCTACTAGATTGAGACATAGATCATTTGTCATTTTAGAAAAATCAAAGTTTTCTTGGGCTAAAGCTTGGAAAACTTTATCTAATAAGAGAGAGGATTCATGAGGGAGGGGGTTAGGCTCATTATTTCGTCCTCTTTGGGCTAACTGTTTATAAATACTTGTGGCATTCCAGTCAGTAATAATCCCCAGCTTATTATAACGATAGGTCAAAGCAGCAGCAGAAACTTGCCATATTACTTTTTTGGACAAAATACTCTTTAAGGATGGAATCCGTAAAGGATCTGCTAGTAAGCTTCTGCGCGGCATTAGAAATGCAGAAGCAAAAGCATTTGCTTCTTGTTCTACGTGAACTCCTTCTATTATGCCATGTTTGTGCATAACTAAATGGCCTAGCTCGTGAGCTAAGTCAAATCTACACCTTTCAGCAGTTCTGGAAGTATTTAAAAAAATAAAAGGACGACCACTTGTCCATCTACAGCAAGCATCAACATCTTGTGCTTCATCTGTGAGAGAAAAAACACGAATACCTTTAGATTCCAAAAGTGCAATCAGGTTGGGAATAGGTTGCTCGCCTAATCCCCAAGCTTTTCTTACTGTGTCAGCACATGCCTCAGGATAAGAATATTCAAGATAATATCTAACATCATTTTCATCTGTCTCATCCAATGAACCAATAGTCGCAGTTGAAAAGTCACTTCTTAATTCATGTAAATCAGGTACATTAGGAAGTGGCAAATCAAAGTTTTGATCAATCCAATCGCTAATCAATTCAGCTAAAATAGTCTGGCTAATTGCCATATCCCTTTTTCTAGCTGTCATTTTAGTTAGCGCTCTGAAGCTTACAGATTCAGCTTGAATTTTTTCTACTTCACGTCCGTAAAAGAAGTTGATTGGAAAATCAAGAATTTCAGCAGCTTTTTCTAAATTTTTTTCATCAACTTGTTGGTTATTATACCAATTTGAAACAGTTCTATCGGTTACTTCTAATCGATGAGCCAATTCTCTCTTAGTCAAACCACGGCGTTGACGAGCGAGATCGAAACGACCCATATTGAACATAGTATTGCCTCTTAAGCATTTTTGCGCTTGATCTCAAAATCAATTGGCGCGGGAGTTGGTGCAGGGGAAAGAATAGTATCAAATTCAGACTCAGGATCGAAACTGATTTCTTCTAAAATAATTCGTTCATGGTATTCTGTAAAAAACTTACCATCTTCAGTCAGTTTTGATGGACATGATAGTTCACTTCGAATTATTTTATTTTTATAATCAATATAATACATTAGCACCCAACACCAAGTATCGGTAGTAGCTTGTGTCGTTAGCATATCTCCATGTAATTGGGCATTGGCGATTCTTGAAAACATGCTCCCCTTAGGGTTTCGGTTTCGAGCAATTTTCTCAGTTTTCAAACTCGCTGAATTAGACGGAACTTGGTTTTTCAATCCAACACATGCATTACCTGTCATAAAACTAATTAGAATTCCAAGCTTTTCATTGTGAACCCATTCTGAGTTTCCTTGGGTATATTTTAAATAACCCATTGATAACAAGCGCTCTCTTAAAAAAGCTGTTCCTTCAGCAAAATTTCTATAACCACCATAAATTTTAGGATGATTGTTTGTAGTTTCATTACGAGCTGAGAAGCTATCCTCTATAACTCCAAGCAAGATTTTCGGGTCAAACCCAAAAACTTCTTTGATTCTATTCTTAGCTTGAAATGGATCATCTATTGTTAAATATAATGGTTGCATAAAGTTCGATCTAGTAAATTATCATTTGCTTAGCATACATAGATTTTGGTAGTAAAAATAGAAATAAACATAGTTTTTGGTGTAAAAAATAGAAATTAAATTGTTTCAAGATGTATACAGTTAGGAATTAATATTGATATCTAGAATATATGAATTGAAACTGAATTTTGAATAATTAATGGAGAGGGAAAAGTATTATGAATTAAACAGTTAAAAATTTACTTTCGCATTTTTACACCAATTTTACGCCACAATATTTTTACATTAAACTAAATTATTGATAATAAATATTTAATTTTATTTGTATGTCCAATCCATCATTGGCGCCACGCTGATTCGAGGTGCGAGTTTATTTTCAGTAGAATTGATTACGGTCATCAAACATCAGGCCTTGGCAAACAAAGATGGAAATTAGGAGAGAAATTAGATTGCACACATTGAGTCATGTGATGCACCATTGAAACAACGTTTCAAAATTGGGCGCTATATTAGCACAATTTTAAATAGACTTTGTGGCGTGTGAAATTTAAGCAAGAATCTGCTAAGCACTACGTTGTATAGGTCGAGAGCCCCACGGCATAAGTGGACGCATACAGCCACTTTGGACATAATAATTTTCGGCATCTTGTGGCTTAGCACTTTTGCCAACAAAGGTGCCTGCTTGTAGTAAGAAAGTCTCTTGTTGTAAGACCTGATATAAATCACTATTGCTGATGTAGCCTGCAATGTCTAATTTAGGTTTTTGCAGTTTTAAAATGCGAAACAATTTGAGTTTTAAATCATCTAGGGTCGCAGGCTGTGGCTCTTGGCTAATTTGATGAATGATCGCATCAATATTGGATTTTACTCGGCACAGAAAAAAATAATCATAGATTCCACGATTCTTGCTCTGATCATGTTGGTTCGGCTTATAAATCGTTTTGTGCTGAAGTAGGTCTATTTCCCAGTCTTTGGCTTCTAAATACAACAGATTTCCAAAGTCTTTGGTGGTCTTAATTGAAATATGATGTTCATCATTCACAATAAAATCTGCACAGTCCCAAATACCCTTGCCACTACAGCTAAAATCAATATGTGACAGCTGTTGTACACGAGGGCGCTGCTGACAGTAATAGTAAAAAGCAACTTCGCCTAATTTGCCCCGATAGACATCACGAAAAACCATTAAGTCCGTACGAATTTCTGAACCGCCTGTGCGATAAGCACGATGTTGACCTTGTTTGCCAAAGGTCATTTTCCAACTAAATTCTAAAACTTGCTCTAAAGCTGAAGTAGGTAAAGGAATATTTAAAAGACCAAATTGCTTTGGATGTGTCACTTTAAAACTACTGCCGTGGAAGGTCAGTGCAACAGGTTTAAATCGAGTTTTCATTATTGATATGAAGCTTTTATTTTTATGATTATTGTTAATGCTAGCTAAACTATGAATTAAAATTAAAGCAAAAAAATAATTTTTAAGATGAATGGAAAATCAATAAGTTAAATATATTTTGATTAATAAATTGAAAGGTTGACGAAATTTAGCGTGAATTAATAGGAGGTATAGGCTTTGTCGAAAAGACTGGGATTTCTTATATTTGTGAAGATCTGTTAAATAATTTTGGCGAATGGGGTCGGGCTAAATTGAATTGTAAAATTGAGCCATCTCTTAAAAGTGAAGCCTAAGTAAGGGGGATTGGATTAGGGCTATTTAGAGAAGTATTGAAGGGCACTGAAAGCTGACACAATCAGGACACAATAGATGTGAAATACTCAGTCATGTTGATTGAGTTCTGTGGATAAATTGTTTAATTTGCAAAAGAAGAATAATAAACAATTTTTTGGGGGGATTAGACAATGATGTTAGAAGAAATTTTTAAGGACAAAAAAGCAGAAAATAGTGACCAATTTAATTTGCGGATACATCGTGGACTCAGTTGGCTAAAAAAAGCACAGCAATTAGACCAAGAGTTGGACTTACAATTTATTGCTCTATGGGTCTCGTTCAATGCCATTTATGCACAAGATTTGCTGATAAGTCAGGACAAGCAAAGCTTAAGACAGTTTTTACATTTAATTTGCCAAAAAGACCAAGAAGATAAGATCTATAATATTTTATGGGAGAAATATAGCCAGCCCATTCGAGTGCTACTTGATAACCAATATATTTACCAAGGTTTTTGGGACTATCAAAATGAAAAGATTAGCCTAGAGGCCTGTAAAACTGGCTTGGCTGCGGAAAAGCAAAAAGTATTGAATGCTTTGGGGCATAAAGATTCGGTCGATATTTTAATGGTGCTGTTTAACCGCTTATATACTTTGCGTAATCAAATTGTCCATGGCGGGGCAACTTATAACAGTTCGGTGAATCGTTCACAATTAAAGGATGCTTGCCGTATTTTAGAGGTATTACTGCCTGTATTTATTTTAGTACTTTTGGAAAATGCACAAAGTTTAGATTTGGGAAAACCGTTTTATCCAGTGGTGCAAGTCAGCTAAGACAGACCTAGACTGGTGAGAGCATATAACCAAAGCGAGAGGCTATGCCCATGCTTTGGTTTCAGTGAAAACTTAGTGTGTTGTCGCTGGTTGCTTTTGCCCAAGTTGATCCATTAAGGCCATAAGCGATGCACCACATACTAATCCAAACCCTGTTAGGCAAGCCGCTGGCCAGCCACCATGGTGCCATGCATATACCCCTAAAGCCGATCCTCCCGCACCACCAATAAAGTACAGTGTCATATAAATAGAGTTAATGCGTGAGCGTGCATTCGGGTTAAGTTTAAAAATCACATTTTGGTTACAGCTGTGTACCATAGCTAAGCCAAGGTTAATGACTGCATAGCCTAAAGCGTAGCTCATTAGAGATTGGCCACCTAAATACAGCAGTCCCCAACTGATTGCCAATATGCCACAGCCCATCCAAGTGAGGACTAAATTATGTCCACGGTCGGCCCATTTTCCAATCCACTGAGTCGAGAGCGCGCCAAATACGCCCACCAGCGTTAAGATTCCCACCCACACATCAGGCAGTGAAAAAGGCGGTGCAGTGAGTAGCATGGCAATCGTGGAAAATAAAATACTCATTGAGGCAAAAGCACAGCCACCAATGAGGGAGCGGTAGACCAAGCGACGCTCTTGGCGCAGTAGCTGTGCCATAGATGCAAAAATTTGTGCATATCTAAGTGTACTGGTATTGACCATAGGCAATTGACGATTAAGTAGCACTGCAAGTACCAGCATGAGCACAGCGCTTACAACATAGATAATATTCCAATGCCATAAATTAGATAAAAGCCCAGCCAAACTGGTCGATAGTAAAATCCCCACCAATAAGCCACTCATTAGAAAGCCAACAGTTTCACCTGTTTTTTCAGGGCGTACCGCAAGGGTGACCAGTGGAATAAGAACTTGTGCCGCCACAGAAAATAAACCAGTAATAATGGTGCCAATCCATAGCATCGTTAAGCTATTCGAAAGTGCACAAATACTTAGACCTACTGCTGCGCCAAACATAAGCAAGGGAATAAATTTGCTTTTATTGACAATATCCCCCAAAGGCACAATAAACAGTAACCCTAAGGCATAAGACACTTGGGCAAAAGTGACCGTAAGCGCCACTTGTGATTGCGCTACTTGAAAGCTTTGTTGAATCGAGGCGATTAACGGTTGGCAATAATAATTGGCACCCGCACATAGACCACATGCAATTGCCATAAGCCAAAGTAGGGTTTTATTTTGGCTAATATCAACGTTGGGGTTCATAGATTTCCTTACTTGTGGTTAAGCGCAGTAGGCGGTGGCTTCAATTTCGATTTGCATGTCAGGAAGTGCCAAACATGGTACGGGAATCAGTGTGCAGGCTGGCAATGCATGTGCTTGCCATAGTGCTTTTAGGTGCTGAATAATCAGCTGATGTTTGAGTTGATCATATTGGCAGACCCAAATTCTTAACATCGCAATATCATATAGCGTGGCCTTTGCAGCCTCTAAAGCCAATTGCACATTATGCATGGCTTGCGCCAACTGTATTGTAAAGTCTGTTGCCAAAGTTTGGTCGCGCTGTTCGCCTCCTTGACCTGCAATATGCACAATACGATTCAACTCATGAATGTTGACTTGCGCAATGTGGCTATAAGCAAACGGAGTGGGATTATACAGAGTATCTGGGTTCATGAGGTGGATGACTGAGTGCAGGTTTTGTTGCATCGCAATTTCCTTAGCGCTTAAAGTCTTGCTAGTATCAAAGCTCAAGTTAACTTGAGGTCAAGAATAAATATGCAAGAATCTAAACAGCAATGGCTGAGTATTGGTCAGCTTGCTGAGCGTAGTGGTGTCAGCGTACCTACTGTTCGCTTTTATGAAGAAAAACAACTTATTTGGAGTACAAGAACCACAGGAAATCAACGTCGTTATCAACGTGCAATGTTACGCCGTATTGCAATTATTAAAATTGCTCAGCAAGTTGGAATTAGCCTACAACAGGTTTATGAAGCTTTTGAGGTTTTGCCAAAGCATCAAGTGGCATCTAAAGCAGATTGGCAACAGATGTCACAGCGTTGGCAACAGCAATTAGATGCGCAAATTATGTATTTATTACAGTTACGCCAGCAGTTGGATTCTTGCATCGGTTGTGGTTGCCTGTCTTTACAACAATGTCCATTACGTAACCCAGATGACCAATTATCCCAGCAATCGGCTGGCGCACATTTTCAGCACATCTTGATGCATTTAGAACGCTTTACTGAATCTGGGATTGATCATGATTCAACAGCCTAATATGCAGAGCGTACGTGCACCGTCATGAGGCGAATGATTGATGTTATTTTTTGGATAGACTAATCATCAGCACACCCACGATATTGAGCAAACAGCCCAGCCACTGTATAGAATTTAGGTGTTCATCTAAAAAGGCCACGGCCAATAAAATCGTTAAGATTGGACCTATGGATGCAATCATGGCGGAGTGGCCAGGACCTAATCGAACAATGCTTTGCATCATCAGTACCGTTGGGAGTACAGTCACAAATAGCCCAATGGCAATCCCATAGCCCCAGACTGCGGGTGGCAGATTTTGAATGAGTTGTATTGGTGCTGGTACCGATAAAACATAATGAATGAGCGTGCCTAGGCAGGCAATGCTTAACGCTAAGGCATTAAAATGCCATGAGCCAAATTTGGTTATCATTTTAGGGGTAAGCAGTAAATAAGAGGCAAAGGCCACGGCACTGGCAAAAACAAAGCTCGCGCCAATCCAAAAATTACCATCCTGTGGCGCATTACTTTGCTCTTGTAGCATGACGAGTACGGTACCACCGTAACTTAATAGAATCGCAAGGTAAGTTTTGATGCTGAGTTTTTGCTTATAAATAACACTAGATGCTAGAACTGTTAGGGTAGGATATAAAAACAAAATAATTCGTTCCAGCGAAGCACTAATGTACATCAGACCCATGAAGTCTAACCAACTCGCAAGATAGTAGCCAAGTAAACCTGCAAGGATAAGCATGCCCCAATCACGAGCTGTTAGATCTTGGTAAGAGCGACGGCTAAACCAACACATGATCAAGAAAAAGGGCAAAGCACTGCCCATGCGGAGTGCCATTAATACGGTGGCATCCACCAAAGGGGATAACGCATAAGCTTGCTTAATAAATATAGCTTTAGTGCTAAATAAAAAAGCGGCACAAATAGCACAAAGTGCGCCCATTTGACGTGGGGATAGACTGAGCGTAGGCATGGCGATGCAATGGCTGGGAGAGAAAAGAATATAAGATGATTATAAGAAAATTACAGACAAAGATTAAATGCAAAAAAATGAATGGGCACGATACCCAAATGGAATGCTTCATTTGGAATGGGCATAGCTCAGCACAGGAATTCTGAGTTGACGAATTGTGTGAAATATCAAATTTAATACGATGGCGGTAAAAAATGATTGTTTGGCCTTGAAATACATCAATTTTTTCATAACGCACCAATATTGTGCATAAAAGAGCCAAATTCGCCAAATTGTGAGGTGTTCATCATGGTGCAAAATGTCGCAGAAATTATTTTTTTAGCAAAAAATGCGATCTATAGACTTAAGGCGAATGCCATAAATGGCATAATTTAAGGGGAAATGCTGTCGATCACGCCAATTTAATCAAAGAATTTATGTGGGGTGATAATTGTACAAGTCTTTCAAAAACAGCTTAATTTATTTGAGTTTAAAAATCCTAAAATTTGTCAGCAAGGTCAACTGTTGTTTTTGGGATATTTAAAATAGGTTGCTATGTATGGCATTTAAAGGCTTTCATAACTAAAAATATAAATATCAAACGAATGTTTTTTTGTCATTTAGATCAATAAGCAATAAGTTGAGATTTAAATTAGCTTAATAAAACTTAAAAACAGCATTATTTTGTATAAAAAAGATTCATACCATTAAAAATAAAAATGAATAACTGCTTTATCGCATCATATTTTTTATGAATCACCAGTTCAAAATATGGGTATTTATTAACTAAATATTGGGTGGTAATTTAAAAAAGTTCCATTAGAATCCAAAAATTCAACAAAAGAACATCCTGAGGGGAAGCATCGTTTTTACGATGTTTACTTAAGAAAAATTAGCTTGAGGAACGCTCATGCAGATCGGAATTCCAGCCGAAACTGTTGTCGGTGAACATCGCGTCGCTGCGACGCCAGAGACAGTAAAGAAGTTGATCAGCGCTGGTCATAATGTCGTTATTGAACGTGGAGCAGGTGTAAACGCTGCTTATATCGATAGTGCTTATGAACAGGTTGGTGCCAAAATTACAGATGATGCCTATACCGGCAGTCAAATTATTTTGAAAGTACGTGCGCCGAAGGGTGACGAAATTCAAAAGCTTGCGCCAAATACCGCAGTCATTGCAATGTTTGACCCATACCGTAATCCGGAGTTGGACCAATTTGCTGCACAGCAAGTGTCTGCATTTGCGTTGGAGCTATTGCCACGTACTTTATCTCGTGCGCAAAACATGGACGTACTTTCATCTCAAGCCAACTTGTCAGGTTATAAATCTGTATTGTTAGCTGCTGCTGAATATCAACGTATGTTCCCTATGCTCATGACTGCAGCGGGTACAGTAAAACCAGCACGTGTAGTGATTATGGGTGTGGGTGTTGCCGGCTTGCAAGCGATTGCAACAGCAAAACGTTTAGGTGCAGTTGTAGAAGCAACAGATTTACGTCCAACGGCACGTGATCAAGTTGAATCACTTGGCGGTAAATGGTTAGACGTACCAATGTCACCAGAAGAACAGCAAAAAGCGGCAGATGCTGCGAAGAATGGTTATGGTTGGATGCCGGGTGAAGAATACATCCGTGATCAAGCGATTATTGTTGATAAAGCTGTATCAAATGCGGACATCGTGATTACGACTGCCTTATTACCAGGCCGTGATGCACCACGTTTAATCAAAGCAGAAACAGTTGCCAAAATGAAACCAGGCTCAATCATTTTAGATATGGCGGTTGAAACTGGCGGTAACGTTGAAGGTTCTGTGTGTGGTGAAAATGTGATGACTGCTAACGGTGTAAAAATCTTAGGCATTCCAAATATTCCTTCTACAGTTTCGACTGAAGCTTCGGCACTGTATGCACGCAACGTTTTGAATTTCTTAGACACATTATTTGATGCTGAGAAAAACTTCGCGATTAATCCAGAAGAAGAAATTCAAAAAGCCCTATTGGTCACTCACAGCGGTCAAGTGCTGTTGAAGCGCGGCTAAGGAGACTTGTCATGGTTGAAACGATTACGATTTTTGTCCTCGCTATCTTCGTAGGTTACTACGTTGTTTGGGGTGTAACGCCGGCTTTACATACGCCTTTAATGGCAGTAACCAATGCGTTGTCTTCAATTATTATTGTAGGTGCAATGCTACAAACCGTAGGTATTCCTGGGGTATTAGAAGCAAGCGTACAATTCCAAAGCGTGAACGTAGTGAGCGTATTGGGTGCAGTAGCAGTATTTTTGGCAAGTATTAACATTTTTGGTGGCTTCGCAGTAACTGCACGTATGCTCGAAATGTTTAAGCCAAAACAAAAGAAAAAAGAGGGCTAATCCATGGAATTCATTAAAGAATATGCGGATTGGTTCTACCTTGTTGGTGCGGTCCTTTTCATTCTCACTTTACGCGGTCTATCTGGCCCGAAAACTGCAATCGCAGGTAACCGCTACGGTATGATCGCTATGGCGATTGCCGTGATTACCACATTCTTTGTAGCAGATCATCCTGTAGTTTGGATGATTGGTGGCGCGATGGTTTTGGGTGCAGTCGTGGGTATTGCACGTGCACGTACAGTTCCAATGACGCAAATGCCTGAAACTGTTGCATTGATGCACTCATTGGTGGGTTTAGCTGCGGTATTGATTGCGATAGCAGCCATTTTGCATAACAACCAGTTAACTGCTTTATTTGCAGAAAACGAAGCGGCTTTAACAGCTGCTGGCGTACAGCATGCGCACATGAGCAGCGTTCATTTATTTGAATTGTTTGTGGGCTGTTTTGTAGGCGCGATTACCTTTACTGCATCTGTATTTGCTTATGGTAAATTGGCTGCCAAAAAATGGGCAAAAACCATTTCAGGCGGTTGGGTAAAACCAGTACAAGCATTGTTGTTTATTGCAATGTTGGCATGTGGTGTTTACTTCTTTACGACGGGTAACATGAATGCATTCTGGGCAATGACTGCACTTGCACTTGCGTTTGGCTGGGTATGGATTGCGCCAGTGGGTGGCGGTGACATGCCAGTGGTCGTTTCACTACTGAACTCTTTCTCAGGTTGGGCTGCAGCAGGTATTGGTTTCACACTTGAAAACAACATGCTGATTGTTGCGGGTTCACTTGTAGGTTCATCTGGTGCGATTCTGTCTTACATTATGTGTAAAGCTATGAACCGTTCAATCATCAACGTTTTGTTTGGTGGTGCAATGGGTGGTGCAGCAGTTGCATCTGCAGACAAAGGTGAGCAAGTTCAACGTAATTACCGTTCAGGTTCGGCAGACGATGCTGGTTTCTTAATGTCAAATGCGGACAGCGTTGTGATCGTACCAGGTTATGGTATGGCGCAAGGTCGTGCTCAAAACGCAGTGAAAGAATTGTGTGAAATCTTAAAAGAACAAGGTGTAACGGTTCGTTTTGCGATTCACCCAGTTGCGGGTCGTATGCCAGGTCACATGAACGTACTTTTAGCTGAAGCGGACGTTGCGTATGAAGACATCTTAGAGATGGACGAAATCAACTCAGACTTCCCAGCAACAGACGTTGTACTTGTGATTGGTGCGAATGACGTTGTAAACCCTGCAGCCAAAGATGATCCAACATCGCCAATTTACGGTATGCCAATTCTTGAAGCACATAAAGCACGTACCATCATGGTGATCAAACGTTCTATGGCAACAGGTTATGCAGGCCTAGATAACGACTTGTTCTATAACGACAAGACAATGATGATCTTTGGTGATGCGAAGAAAGTTGTAGAAGATATGACAAAAGCAATCAATGGCGGCGGTCACTAAGACTCAAACTTTTGATGAGAAACCGCCTTCGGGCGGTTTTTTTATGGAAAATGAAAAAAGATAGCTATGCTGTAATGCGCAAAAATTGCTACATATTGAGAGATTATTCTCTAAAACTGGTCGCAAGCTGACAATTTTTTGTAGGCAAATGGGGGAGTGTTATAAGCAAAGCCTGATGATTGCTATGTTTTATATTGTTGGCATTTTTCTTGCAAAACTATAAGTAATAAGCAGTTTATAACCGTAGTGAAAGGCATGTTTATTGATTTGAGCAGGGGGACGCTATGAGTACAGAACGATTAAATATTGAGAACCGCAGATCTGCAATTGCCAGCAGCTTAGAGCCTTATATCAGTAGTGTAGCTTTAGAAGAAGCATTAAGTCTTTGGGAGCAACGTTATAGCAATCAGCCGGTATATGCATTGAATCATTTTTTAAATGATGTTTGTGAAACAGATGATTTGAAGCACTGCCGTCGCCATATTATGCGTCAAATGTTGCGGGCTTTGACCAGTTTAGAACAGCGTGAGTGGTAAATATTATAGGCAATAAAAAAGCGGTCTATTGACCGCTTTTTTATTGATAAAGATGTTATGCCACAGACTCAGGTGCTGTGCGCCATAAGCTTTCTAAATCATAGAATTTGCGTGCTGTAGGAAGCATAACATGAACAACGACAAAGCCGAGGTCAATCAAGATCCACTCTGCATCACGCTCGCCTTCAACACCAATCGGGCGGAAGCCAGCTTTACGTGCTTCTTCAGCAACGTTGTTTGCAAGGGATTTGAGATGACGTGTTGATGTACCGCATGCAATCACGATTGCATCTGCAACGTTGCTGATCGCGCTAACATCAATTTCGACGATTTCTTTCGCTTTTACATCTTCGAGAGCTTCACGTACCACTTCTAAGCAAGCTTGTACGTCTTTTTTTGAACTTAATGCAGGTTCTTGAAAGTTTGAAGCGCCGGGCGATGGTTCTAAATTCATGGAGGGTATGGTTTCCAGACAATTATTCATCATCTAATATAGCGGTTTTGGTGCTGAATTTCAAATCAGCACCTTGATCTCTTCAGTTTATTGATGAGAAGTATTTGTCTTTCCACGCAAAAGAATTTTGTGACAAATTTTGTGGGCGATATTCGGCAGCACTGAAACCTGTATATTGGCTGTGTTTGAGCCAATCAAAAATGACTGCATAATCAATGTTTCCTGTGTCAGGTTCATGTCGACCTGGATTGTCTGCAAATTGAATATGACCAATCGCATCGATATTTTCTTGTAGGCTTTCCAATAAATTTTCGCCCATCATGGCCATGTGGTAGCAGTCAAATTGCATTTTTAAGGCAGGGTGACGTACCGCTTCAAGCATTTCCTGTGCTTGAGCAATGTTTTGCACTAAAAAGCGGGGCATATCGGTGCCGTTGATCATTTCAAATACTGGTTGAATACCGTGATCACTACACATGTGGCATGCCAGTTTTAAATTGGTGGCCAAGGTTTTTAAGCAGGGCAGTAAATCTGCATCTAGGGGTTGTTTACCCGCAAGGATATTAATGCTAGGTACTTGTAATGCTTTGGCATAGAGAATGGCTTTTTCTAAACCATGATGAAATTCAATTTCTTGACCCGGAATACCAGCAAGGCCATTGCCACCAGTCATCAAGTCACCTGCAGGCGCATTAATCAAACATAGGCTTAAGTCATGTATGGTGAGTTGGGTTTGAATTTGCTCAATACTTAGCTCGTATGGAAATTGGATTTCAATATGATCGAAACCATGAGCACGTGCCAGCGCAAAGCGCTCAAGCAAGGGCACTTCGGTAAAAATCATGGACAGATTAACGGCCAATTTAATCATGGTTGGCACCCTCTGAAATTAAGCGAAAAATGATGACAGCACACGGTTAGTTAGATTTGACCTGTAAACGTATGGTAGATAAGTCTGCCTCTGCATAACCATTGGCTTGATGTTGTTGTAATTGATCAAGGGCTTGTGTGGCAACGGGAACATGCAATTGATATGAAGCTGCCAGCTTTAAGGCATTGTTTAGGTCTTTAGATAAAGTTTGTACTTTCCATTGCACGGGTTCAAAGCTTTGGCTCGCCATACGAGGTGTGAGGATCTGAAAAGGTTTTGAGTCAGCAAACCCGCCTGCCAAAGCAGGTGCGAGAAGTGTTGTGTCGACACCAGCGTGTTCGGCCAGTGCAACAGCTTCTGCAATGAGCGTGCTGTTGGCAGCGACGATGAGCTGATTACAAATTTTTGTGGCTTGGCCTGCGCCTGTTTCTCCCATGCGGGTAACACGCTGTGATAACACATTATAAATCAGTTCTAGGCGTTGAATGCTTGGTGCATCACCACCTGCAAAAATAACCAGAGTGCCAAGTTCGGCACCAGCTGTTCCACCAGAGACAGGGCAGTCAATCCAATTGACGCCTTGTTGCTGTGCTACTTGAGCAAGTTGCTTTGTACATTCTACGGATAGACTTGAAAAATCTGCAATAATTTGCCCTTTGCTTAAGTGTGGTCGAATTAAGCTAAAGACATTTTGCACAGCATGATCATCGGCCAAACACATTAAAACCACAGGATATTGGCTAAGTTGGTTCAAGTCGAGTGCAGTCGCGCCTTGTTCAATCAGGGCATCACAAGCGCTCGGACTACGATTCCAAACTGCGACTGCAAAGCCAGCTTGCAAGAGACGAGTTGCCATACGGCTTCCCATGAGCCCCATGCCCAAAAATGCAATTTTAGTTTGAAGGTCGAAGTTCATGCGTGTTCCATTAGATGATCATACTGTTTTAAGCTTAGCGGAATTGGCGCGGTAAAAATTGAACTTCAGGGTTCTTGTCTTTTTTACGTGCCAGTTTGCTGTTTTTGCCGAGCAATAATTTAAGTTGCCAAATTTTTTCTAAACGTAAAGATTTACTTGGTTGATGTTCCATAGCATCTAGTACACGTTTGGCTGCGGTTAAGGCATCAGGTGAGCGGCCAAGCATCTCTTCAGCGAGTGTTTGAGCTTGTTGAAGCGGTGTTGCATTGAGATGCGTGACCAAACCAATATCTTTGGCATAGTTGGCGTCAAAAATACGGGCAGTAAGTGTCAATTCTTTCGCCAAATCTAAGCCAATAATGCCTTTAAGCGAACGGCTGAGCCCCATATCTGGAACCAAACCCCAGCGACTTTCCATAATCGACATTTGCGTTTCTGGATGTGCAATACGAATATCGGCAGCCAGAGCAAGTTGCATACCTGCACCAAAGCAATAGCCTTCAATGGCGGCAATCACTGGAACAGGCAGTTCTTGCCAAATCAAAAATGCTTTTTGAAACAGACTTTGACCAGGGCGGATCAGTTCCCATGCAGCATAAGCGGTGTTTTTCGGGTTGTTTAAATCACTTAAATCAATGCCTGCACTAAATACTTGTGCTTCGCCAGTTAAAATCACACAGCGAATCGTACGGTCTTTTTTAATACGATTGGCAATGTTTACCAGCTCTTTGAGCAGGGCAAAACTCATGGCATTGCGTTTATCTGGGCGATTTAGGCTAACGGTTGCAATGCCGTTGTTATTTTCAAATTTGACCAAAGCCATGTTGTACACTCTTTTTGTTTCTTTGCGACGAGCATAGCATGAGCTTATCTTGCATGCATGACAGCTCAGTCATCCTTCTATTTAAATCGGGCATGACGACCTGTTTAAGTATTGTGCTGACTTAAAATATGTTGGGCTGCCAGTTCAACTTGCGCAATGATGGCTTTCATTTCATCAAAGCGTTTGTGGACTTCTTGAATGAAGGCATCATCGGCTCTGCGGCGTTCTTTACGTAAGGTTGAAACAAATTGCTCAAAGCTACCCGTAACATTTTGCAAATTGGGTGTGCCGACATAGCGAGTTGCACCGTATAAACGATGGAGCACATGTTCGAGTTGTGGGAAATCTTCAAGCTCAATCAGCTGTTCAATTTCATTCACTTCTATTTCGAAACTGTCAGTAAGCATTTTGAGCAAATCGACCGCCAAGTCCTCTTTATTGGCCGCTAGCATAAGACATTGTTGCCAATCTAAAATATTGCTGTCGAGTGAATCAATAACAGCAGTACGTTCTACAGCAACAGGCTTTTTAAAGTTTTCAGCGGTCCAATGGGTCAAGATTTGAATAATCTGTTCCATTTGGATCGGTTTAGTCACGTAATCATCCATACCACTTTGCAACAGCTTTTGCTTTTCATCCGAAAGTGCATGTGCCGTGAGCGCAATAATCGGCAGACGTTTTTGTTCTTCTTTGGTGGATTCTAATGAACGCAGCGCACGCGTGGTATCAATGCCAGACATTACGGGCATTTGAATATCCATGAAGACCAAATCAAAATCTTTGAGCCCTTGCGCATGGCGAGATTGAATAATATCTAAGGCTTCTTGACCGCTGAGTGCTTTGGTGGTGGTCACGTTAAGTTCAGATAAGAGCGCCTCTAATACAATCAAGTTGGGTAGATGGTCATCGACCGCTAAGATATGTAAGCCTTGGCCATCAAAGTTATCCATGGCGTCATGTTCAAACAAGGGCTCATTACCCAACAATTGTGCCAATGCACTACGACTCAGCGGTTGATGTAATGGACGAGCACGGTATTCATTTAGCATGCTTGGATCGAGTAGCATTTGATAGCCATAAATCGCCAAATTGCCGTGATAACGTGAGCGAATTTCTTTGAGCATGGCTTCGGTATCGCCACTATGGTCTAAAATGAGCCAAGTATTTTCAGCATGTTCAAACTGATTTAGACGGCTAAATAAATCTAAAATCGACTGTGCTTCGACGTGTTGTACAGCATAATCTTCAAGGTAGTGGCGTAGTACATTGGCTGTAGCAGGATGTGCTAAATATGATACCACAGTTAAATGTTCAAATTGTGGATGGATGACTTCTTCATCTTCATTCACGCTAAACATTGCGGTAAACCAAAAGGTTGACCCTTTTTCGGTCGGTGCACGTTCTTGGTTGTCTTCAAAGCCAATTTGACCATGCATGAGGTTGACCAATTGTTTAGAAATTGCCAAACCAAGACCTGTACCGCCAAATTGACGTGTAACGGAGGCATCACCTTGTGAGAAGGATTCAAACAGCTTTTTACGGTCTGTGCCACTTAGGCCAATACCACTGTCTTGTACGCTAAAATGAAGTAGGCACTGGCCAATATCATCATGTTCCATTCGCACACGAACAATAATTTCACCATCAGGGGTGAACTTAATGGCATTGGAAATTAAATTGGTCAAAATCTGCTTAAAGCGCAGTGCATCGCCAATTACATGCACGGGCACGTTGTCAGCATAGTAGAAAGTCATATCAATATGCTTTTGCGCAGCCAATGGCGAAAGCATGTCCATCACATCAAAAACAGCTTCTTCTAGGTCAAAAGGCGCTGTTTCAAGCTCAAGCTTGCCTGCATCAATTTTAGAAAAATCTAATACATCGTTAATGAGTGCCAGCAAATGTGCAGAAGATTTGCGAATGGTTTGTAAATATAAGTTTTGTTCATTGCTCAAATTACCTTGGCGCAGTAACAGATGAATAAAGCCATCAATACTGTTTAAGGGTGTTCTGAGTTCATGGGAAATATTGGCTAAAAAAACCGATTTAGATTGATTGGCATGAATCGCTTGGTCGCGTGCTTGACGGTAAGTGATATTTTGCACTTCTAAAGTATCGAGCGTACGGCGTAAATCGTCTTCGGTTTGTTCTGTATGTTCGCGTAATTCTAAAAAACTAAAATGCAGACGATTGACCACGTTGGCAATGTCACGCTGTAAAAGGCGAAGCTCACCTGTACTGTTAATAATCATGTGCTGATCTAAGGTGTCAGCATTGAGGCGTTGTAATTGCATACGAATTTCGTACATCGGTGCAATCCAGCGACGCGAATAGAAATTGAGGCATAACAATAATAAAAGTAGGGTCAGTAAACCTGTTGCGACCAACACCATCAGCACGCGATAGTGTGCAATTTCTAGAGGTTGGTTGTCGAGCTCAATCACCAGCCAGTAAGGCGTATTCATTTCATCATGAATTTGTGTGGCATACACATTACTGTGATTTAAACGAATAGGCCCAATAAACTCTGATTTTTTGTTCTCTGCAAGCTTTGGCCATGGCGCATCATCTTGGAAGCCAAAACTAATTCTATTTTTTTCTTGGCTGTCTAAGATTGCAGCACGAATCAAATGTTTTTCGCTAAACATATTTTGCATGGCATTTCGTGCTTGATCGAATTGCCATGGATATTGTGCCAATAAGTTGAGCGCATCTTCGGATGCAGGCTGAAAACGCGTCAAAATCGCAATCGCCATTTGGCGTTGTTGTGCTTTGGCGGCATTGGAAGTTTCGCTAATGACCAAGGTTGCACCCACACATGCCAAAATTGTAATGGGCACAAAAATTAACGCAATGAGCTGTCCATAGGCATGATTTAAGTGTAGGCGTTTAAAAAGCTTTTTGTTGATATTTGACATGATTCAAGCAGTTTATTCCTTATGCACTGCATATTAGCATGCTTTATTTGAAACTGATTGCGCTTTAATCACTTTCACGAAAAAGCCCCGTAAATGGGTGCAGGCGCAGTCATTTTTTCATACAATAAGCGCACCTCGATAAAGGTACAAATAATGAGTAATATAACCCCTGATTTTCAAGCAGACGATTTTTTGTTAGACCATTATGTCGGAAAGACTCCGTTGGTGCGTTTACAGCGTCTGGCATGTCACACTCAAGCAACTGTATTGGCCAAGTTAGAAGGCAATAACCCAGCAGGTTCAGTCAAAGACCGTCCAGCATATAACATGATTATGCAAGCCGAAAAGCGTGGACAGATTAAGCCGGGTGATACGTTAATTGAAGCGACAAGCGGAAATACAGGTATTGCATTGGCAATGGTTGCTGCCATGCGTGGTTATAAGATGAAGCTGATTATGCCAGCGAACTCAAGCCAAGAACGTAAAGATGCCATGCGTGCCTACGGTGCAGAATTAATTGAATCTGCAAGTATGGAAGAAGCGCGTGATATGGCAGCGCAAATGCAAGCAGACGGCGTGGGCTTGGTTCTTAATCAATTTGGTAACCCAGATAATTCAGAAGCACATTACCTGACCACTGGCCCAGAAATCTGGGAGCAAACAGGCGGTAAAATTACTCACTTTGTGAGCGCGATGGGCACCACAGGCACCATCATGGGGATTTCAAAATACCTCAAAGAACAAAATCCAGAGATTCAAATTGTTGGCTTACAGCCTTCTGAAGGTTCAAATATTGCAGGTATTCGCCGCTGGCCTACAGAATACTTGCCGACGATTTTTGATGCGAGTCGTGTTGACCGTATTATGGATATTCCGCAAATTGAAGCTGAAAAAACTGCGCGTAAAATGGCGCGCGTTGAAGGTATTAGTGCGGGTACATCTTCAGGTGGCGCGGTATGGGCATCAGTAAAATTGGCTGAAGAAAACCCAGATGCAGTCATTGTTTGCATTATCTGTGACCGTGGCGATCGCTATTTATCTACAGGTTTATTCTCTGTGGTTGATGCTGAATAATTTCGGGGTTGAAGAGTCTTTATGCGTTTACCTATTTTAACTTTCGATATTGAAACTTTGACTGATTTAAAATCAGGTGCGCATTTATACGGACTCGATTTACCCGAAGCCGATTTAGGCGCGGCTTTGGCAAAGTTAAGACGCCAAGAAAGTGGTACAGACTTTCAGCGTTTGGCTTTGCATGAAATTGTCTGTATTTCAGGTTTTTGGTTAGATGAAAATGGCATGAAACTGTTTTCATTTAGCCGTGAAAATTATAGTGAAGCTGAAATTTTAAAGCGCTTTTTATCTATTTTTGATAAACGCCAACCCACGTTGGTGAGCTGGAATGGCTCGCAATTTGATGTCCCCGTGATTTTATTTCGTGCGATGTATCATGGTCTATCTGCGCCAAGTTTATTTGATCAGGGCGAGATTGATTCACAAAAGCGTTATAATAACTACCAAAATCGCTATCACCACCGTCATGTCGATTTAATGGATGTCATGGCCATGTTTAATGGTCGTCATTTTCAAAAGCTGGATGACATTGCACATTTATTGGGTTTTCCTGGTAAGCGTGGTGATGGGGCATATCATGTGCCTGAATATGTCCGTACCGAGCAATGGCAACAACTCACTAGCTATTGCGAAGGCGATGTACTGAATACATGGCTGATTTACTTGCGCTGGCAATTGTTGAAAGGGCAAATTTTAGCGTCTGATCATCAACATTTAGTGCAATCAACCATTCAGTATTTAGTCACCCAGCCCCAGCAAGCTGAATTTTTAGCGGTTTGGCGAGAAAACTCGAAGCAAACCGATTTTACCCAATTTGATTTCCCATCTTCCACACATTAGGTCCACATGAAACACAAAGCCAAGTCCCCAAAAGCACCAGCGCAAAGTTATATTTTTCAAGTTGAGTCGCTGTCACATGAGGGGCGTGGCATTGCTCATTATGGTTCACATCCTGAGCATCCAATTGAAAAGCAGGGTAAAAAAGTCTTTATCCGTTATGCTTTACCCGGTGAAACTGTACGTGCAACTATTACCCATACTGCAAAGCGTTTAGAAGAAGCCGACAGCCTAGAACTGCTCAGTGAAGCGTCTGAAATACGTGTGCCGGCGCCGTGTCCGCATTTTGGGATTTGTGGCGGCTGTAATATGCAACATATACATCCAGATGAGCAAATTCGCTTAAAACAGGATGTATTAAAGTCGCATTTAAGCCATTTTGCAGGATTAAGCCCAAAAGAGTGGCTAGCGCCTTTACGCTCAGGTCGTGAGGATTATCGGCGTAAAGCACGAATTGGCGTACGTTACTTGCCACACAAAGATAAATTGGTTGTGGGTTTTCGTGAAAATGCCAGTAATAAATTGACCTCTATTGACCGATGTATGGTGTTAGATCAGCAATTTGGTTCGATTACACGGTTAAAACAATTACTCCAAAGTCTAAAAGGCAAAGCGGACATTGGTCATGTAGAATTGGCCATGGGAGATGCAGACGTTGCTTTGCTGATTCGACATACCGATAAATTATGCGATGACGATGTCAACGAATTGCGAAAATTTACGTTACAGAAGCAGTGGCAACTTTATTTACAAGCAGCAGGGCCAGAAAGTTTAGTCCGAGAGGACGGCCAAGGGACTGAAATGCGTTTGCATTACAGATTAGAAGAATTTGATACGACTTTTGCCTTTAGTCCATTAGATTTTACTCAAGTAAATTCAAGTGTTAACCCAAAAATGGTGAAGCTGGCATGTGATTTGCTTCAGTTGAAGGCGGGTGAGCGTGTTTTAGATTTATTCTGTGGCTTGGGTAATTTCTCTTTACCGCTAGCGCGCTGTGTTGGTGCACAGGGCAAAGTGGTGGCTGTTGAGGGAAGTGAAGATATGGTCGCTCGTGGTACAGAAAATGCAAAAAATAATGCAATTTCTTGGCTGAGCTTCTATTCACAAGATTTAACAAAAGATTTTTCGCATCAATCTTGGGCAAATCAAGGATTTGATGCATTATTGATTGACCCTCCACGTTCAGGTGCGGAAGAGGTAATGCATTATCTGCCCAAGTTTGGTGCAAAAAGAATAGTTTATGTCTCATGTAATCCCGCAACACTCGCACGTGATGCAGGTGTGTTAGCACAGCAGGGGTATCAGCTGAGCCGAGCAGGTGTCATGGATATGTTTACGCATACTGGGCACGTAGAGTCTATCGCGTTATTTGAACAGATTGATCTAAGCACTCAGATTGACGATTTAAGTAGTAATGAAAAGTAAAAAAGAGGAGTAGGGTATGGTCACAGTACGTGAACAGCTCCCGGGGCGTCTCAATGAGTTGTCTCAGGAAACGACTGTAGAACATGCCGATCAAGCACTACATGATCTAGACGAATGGCTAGATCGTGTGCGTGGCATACTAGATGGTGAATCTTTAACGCAGCTTGAAGAAGTTGCACACTTGACGCTACAGAAAGAGCTTGAGTCGACGGTTCATCATCGTTCCAATACCTTTTATACAGGTATTGAAATGGCTGATATCTTAGCGCATTTACATGTAGACGAAGATACCTTGTCGGCAGCAATGCTTTACCGTGGCGTACGTGAAGGTGTGATATCACTGGATGAAGTACGTGAACAATTTGGTGAGCAAGTTTTTGCATTGGTCAAAGGCACTTTGGCCATGGGTAAGCTTTCAGAGCTGATTGAACAAAATAAACGTCTGGAAGACCATTTTAATAATAATCAACGTGAGCACTTAACTGGCATTTATAAAATGCTGATTTCTGTGACAGAAGATGTTCGAGTTGTTTTAATTAAGTTGGCAGAACGAACTTATGCCTTACGTGAATTGGCGAACTCTTCAAAAGAGCGTCAGGAACGTGTTGCGCGTGAAATTTTAACCATTTACTCGCCTTTGGCGCATCGCTTAGGCATTGCTCAACTGAAATGGGAGCTAGAAGATTTAGCTTTCCGTTATCTGGCTCCAGAGCGCTATAAAGAAATTGCCTCGCTACTCAATGAAAAGCGTTTAGAGCGCGAGCAATATATTCAATTCGTCACCGATAAATTACGCCAAGAATTACTCGATCATGATATTGAGGCCGAAATTAATGGCCGAGTGAAACACATTTATTCGATTTATCGAAAAATGAAAAGTAAGAATTTGAGCTTTGATCAGTTGTACGACATTCGTGCGGTACGTGTATTGGTCAAGAGTGTTCCCGAGTGTTATCACACCTTGGGTATCGTTCATCAAATTTGGCGTCATATTCCACATCAATTTGATGACTATATTACCAACCCAAAAGCCAATGGTTACCGTTCATTGCATACCGCTGTGATTGCTGAAAATAAATCACTCGAAGTACAAATTCGTACGCAGACCATGCATCAAGAAGCCGAATTGGGTGTGTGTTCGCACTTTAACTATAAAGAAGGTTCGAAAAATACCGACCATTCATTCAATCATCGTTTACATTCATTACGTTCAGTTTTAGAACATTATCAAGAACGTAATGATGCTAGCGCACATAAAGACGAAGAAGGCGAAGAAAGTTTTGAACAAATTCAAGACTTTGAAGGTTTCGAGAAAATTTATGTGTTTAGCCGTGATGGCGACATTAAAGAATTACCGCGTGGCGCAACCGTATTAGACTTTGCTTATCATGTACATACGCAGGTCGGAAACAAGTGTTATGCTGCACGGGTCAATCAGCGTTATGTTCCTTTAACCTACACCTTAAAAACAGGTGAGCAGGTTGAGATCTTAACCAAGAAAGACCGTGAGCCGAACCGTGATTGGATTGTCAATTCGCTAGGTTACATTAAAACCGCCCGCGCTCGTGATAAGTTACGTCATTGGTTCCGTCAGCAAGATCGAAGCAAGAATTTAGAAGTTGGACGTGAGATTCTGAATAAAGAATTAGCACGGTTGGCAATTCACCCGAAAAGTATTGATTTAAATGACTATTGCAGTCACTTCAATGTTAAAACGGGCGAAGATATTCTCATTGGCTTAGTCAGTGGCGATATTAGCCTGCATGCGCTCATTAATCAGGTCAACCGTCACATGCACTTGGATCAGGATGAACCTGAACTGGTGCTGAAGCCGACATTAAACCCACGTGCCAGCCATACGCTATCTGCACATGGTATTTTAATTGATGGTTTAGACAACGTTGAATTACATGTTGCACAGTGCTGTCAACCTGTTCATGGCGAATCGATTGGGGGCTATATCACACTCAATCGCGGTGTAAGTATTCATAAGGTTGCCTGCCCAGACTATATGCGCATGATTCAGCAAGAGCCTGAGCGTGCAGTAGAAGCCGATTGGGAAATGCAACCAACACGTGGTCAAAGCGTGCAAATTGTGGTGGAAGCATACGACCGCCGTGGTTTGCTGAAAGACTTAACGCAGGTGATTTTCTCAGATCAAATTAACATTCGTCAGGTGAATACCATTTCAGAGTCTGATGGTATTGCGAATATGAAATTGTTAATTGAAGTCAAAGGTTTGGCACAGCTTTCGCGTCTGCTTGCACGACTAGAGCAACAGCCTGGCATTATTAGTGCTCGACGTCTAGTTCAAGGGAATTAAGCTTCGGACTTGATATAACAGCCGTATAAATTGATGAAAAAACCCGCATGCCAATGCGGGTTTTTTCATGTAAGGTATTTATTATTAAGCATGAATAAAAATACATATTGCGACTTATGACGCTTTCAGAACAACGCAGAGATAATTTAAATCAATGGTTTGAACATTTAATGCAAACTCAGTTTCAAACAGGGAAGGCTATTTGTGAGCATTATGGTTTGAGTGTGGCTGAAGTTTCTCAACTGTTAAATAGCCACAGGCCAATTTCACAAAAAACAGCACGGTTGCTTGAGCAACAATTGCAATTGCCTGATGGCGTTTTAGATTCAGAAAATATACTGCAACAATGTGCTCATTCACCCGTATTAGAACAGCTTGAGAATATAGATCATCGTCATCATGATATTCAAATGTATGAAATGGCAAGCGTAGAAAAACAGGCTTTTCATTTAATCCTGAGCCCAGAGGGATACAATATTGATCTAGATTCACAGACATATCACCCAAACGATGTATATGGTGTTTGTATTGTGGAGGCTAACTACGCTCCGATGTTGAATGTAGGTTGGAAGGTGTTGTGTAATCGAAGCTTAGACATAAAAACGCAGGATTGGGTATGTGTAAAGCTGGTCAATAATATCTGTTTATTTTTACAGTTTTTGCAAAGCACGCAGACAGATCACTATTTTCAAAGTTTAGACCAGCAAAAAACTGTCAATTTTGCTTGTACAGATGTGCTACATATGGATCCAATCGTTATGATTTATACACGTTCTGATTGAAATTGGCATGGTAATGTTGGCCATTTTTAGGACTGTAAAAAATATTTGATAGGATTGCACTAACGTAATAAAAAACCCATCAGATGATGGGTTTTTTAATCCGTTAACTTCAATTAGTGAGGAATTTCTTCTTCATCAAATTCAGGTTTAACTTGTACGATAAAGTCTTGACGGTTCAGGCCACGCCACAAAGCGAAGGCTGTACCAATGTAGATTGATGAATATGTACCGACAAAAACACCAACAAACATCGCAACAGAGAACCATTTAAGGCCATCACCACCCAAGAACATCATGGCTAAAACCACAAGTAATAATGTCATTGAAGTGTGGACTGTACGACGTAAAGTTTCAGTCAAGGCAATGTTGATAATCTCAACAGGCTCAGCACCGCGAATCTTACGGAAGTTTTCGCGGATACGGTCTGATACAACGATATTATCGTTGAGAGAGAAACCAATAATTGCCAAAATTGCTGCCAATACGGTTAAGTCAAATGGCCATTGCATCATGGCAAATATACCCAGTGTCACGATAATATCGTGAAACAAAGAGAGTACAGCCCCCATTGCAAGCTTGAATTCGAAACGGATGGTCACGTAGACCAGCATTAATAACAATGCGAGGGCAACAGCACCACCCGAACGAAGGTAAAGCTCGTTACCGACTTGGCCACCTACAACATCTACTTTATGAACTTCGGCTTTGTTCCCAGGTAACTGAGCTGCTGCAGTAATTTCTTGCGTTAAATTTGCCGCTTCAGCATGTTCTTGTACAGGCATACGGACCATAAGGTCACGGTTTGAGCCTAATGTCTGTACCACAGAGTCTTTGAAGCCTGCTTCAGCAAGTGCTGCAGTCACATCAGTGGCTTGAACAGGCTTGCTGTAGTTCAGTTCAGCAGATACACCACCTGTAAAGTCTAAGCCGAGGTTGAGACCTTTAGTTGTAATAAAGAAAATACTGGCAACGGTCAGCAGAATCGAAATGATTGCAGCCGGAACTGAAATCTTCATGAACGGAATCACACGTTCATTGTCTGGTCGACCGTATTTTTTAGGATCCAATTGATTATTTTCAGTCATGATTGATCTCCTAAATGCTCAGCTTGCTTAAGTTACGTTTTTTGCCATAAATGAGCTGTACGATTGCGCGTGTTACTGTAATTGCAGTAAACATTGAGCAAACAATACCAATCATAAGTGTTACGGCAAAGCCTTTGATTGGGCCTGTACCGATAGCAAAAAGAATAAATGCAACCAAGAATGTAGTGAGGTTGGAGTCGAAAATGGTGTTATAGGCCCGATCATAGCCAGCTATAATAGCTTGCTTAGGCGATGCCCCCCATTTCATTTCCTCTCGTATTCGCTCACAGATCAACACGTTGGCGTCGACGGCCATACCAATAGTAATGACAATACCTGCAATACCTGGCAGGGTGAGGGAAGCGCCAATCCATGACATCACTGTCAAGATCATCGCTAAGTTTACCACCAAGGCAAAGTTAGCAATTAAACCAAATAGACGGAAGAATACCACCATCCAAATGGCAACCAGCAAGAAACCGATTTGTGTAGACAGTACGCCTTTATCAATGTTTTCTTGACCAAGACTAGGCCCGATGACACGTTCTTCGACAAAGTACATTGGCGCAGCCAAAGCACCTGCACGGAGCATTAATGCCAATTCAGCCGCTTCTTGTGGTGACGCTAAACCAGTAATACGGAATTGTGAGCCTAATACAGCTTGAATGGTTGCTGCATTAATGACAACAGATTCAGTATACGGTGTGCGAACTTCTGTTTGAGCACCTGTAGCTGGGTCTGTTACATATCTAATTTTTTGTTTGTTCTCAATGAACAATACCGCCATACGTTTACCAACGGCAGCACGTGTAGCCTCAGACATGAGCTTACCGCCCGCAGTGTCTAGGGTAATGTTCACTTCAGCACCGCCAGTGTCTTGGCTAAAGCCTGAAGAGGCATTTTGTACGCGTTCACCAGTAAGAATACGGTTGCGGTTAAGCAGTAATTGACGACCACTGTCTAAAGACTCATAAGCGAATGCTTCTGTGCCTGGAGGAACTGAGCCTTTTGCCTGACCTGTATACGGATCAATGTATTGATCATTTTGATCAGACACTAAACGGAATTCGAGGTTTGCAGTACGACCTAAAACACGTTTAGCTTCTGCAGTGTCTTGTACACCAGGCAACTCAACCACAATACGGTTGCTACCTTGTGTTTGTACCAATGCCTCTGCCACACCTAACTCGTTAATACGGTTACGGAGAGTGGTTAAGTTTTGGTTTACTGCATAAGATTGAATTTCTTGCTTACGAACGTCGGTATAGGTTAAACGCAAAGTTGAGCCATTATCAGTGGCAATCGCTTGTTGCGTATATTCGTTACCGTTACGACGTAGAAAATCCATCACAGCTGAACGGTCATCGTTATTTGCAAATTGCAAAGTAATCGAGTTGTTGTTGAGTGTGAGGCTGTTGAATTTTAATTTGCTGTCACGCAATTGACGGCGCAAATCTGCAGCAGATGTTTCCATACGCTGAGAAATGGCTTTATCCATATCAACTTCAAGCAGGAAGTGAACACCACCACGTAAGTCCAGACCCAATTTCATTGGCTTAGCACCAATTTTTTGGAGCCATTCTGGTGTTGTTGGTGCCAAGTTAAGTGCGACAACATAGTCATCACCTAAACCACGGCGTAGAGCTTCTTTTGCTTTTAATTGTGCTTCACTTGAATCTACACGTAAAAGTGCAGCATTGTTGGTGAAACTATTGTCATGCGATGCAATATTGTCACTTTTTAATATTTGCTCTGCTTTTTGCACGATGCTCTGATCAATTTGAGTACCGGCTTTGGCACCCGAAATTTGAACAGCAGGTTCATCTGGATACAAACTTGGCAGGGCATATAATGTACTGATCACGAGAACAACGATGATCAGCAGATATTTCCATGCTGGGTAACGCATCTGTTTTCTTCTTAAAATGAAAAAAGTCGTGCAAATGCACGACTGTTTTTTGATTAAAGGTTGTTTAAAGTGCCTTCAGGTAGAACTGAAATCACGCTTGCACGTTGGATTTTCACTTCGACACCGCGACTCAATTCAACCACTGCAAAATCACCTTCAATTTTAACGATTTTGCCCATAAGGCCACCAGCAAAAACAACTTCACTACCTACACCTAAGCTTTCAACCAGTGAGCGGTGCTCTTTCGCACGTTTAGACTGAGGACGCCAGATCAAGAAGTAAAAAATAGCAACAAACACAGCGATCATGAGCAAGTTTGCCATCATGCTTGGTTGTTGTGCTGCTTCACCAGCTGCGTGAGCTGTAGAAATAAAAAGGCTCATTTGTATTTCCTAAAACGAATAAAATTGTATATCAATTACATGACAATAAATTGGCTTGTTCTGCAATTTACCTTGTCTTTTTCATTAGCGCAAATGCTGAAGGATTAATCTTCAGGACAAGGCGGAACTTCTAGACCACGGCGGGCATAAAAGTCTTGCACAAATTCATCAAATGTACCGTTGTCGAGTGCGTCGCGCATCATTTCAGTTAAACGCAGGTAATAGCGTAAGTTATGAATCGTGCCGAGCATTGAACCCAACATTTCGCCACATTTCTCTAAATGGAATAAATATGAGCGAGTGAAGTTGGTACAAGTGTAGCAATCGCAATGTGGATCCAGTGGGCCTTGGTCATGGCGGTATTGGCTGTTACGAATACGCACCAAACCATCGGTCACAAAGTAATGACCATTACGTGCATTTCGAGTTGGCATTACGCAGTCGAACATGTCTACACCACGGCGTACAGCTTCCACAATATCCTCAGGTTTACCAACACCCATTAAGTAGCGTGGTTTATCTGCGGGCATTTTTTCAGGAAGATAATCCAATACTTTGATCATTTCTTCTTTAGGCTCACCCACTGAAAGGCCGCCAATGGCATAGCCGTCAAAGTCAACTTCGAGTAAACCTTTTAAAGATTCATCACGTAGGTCTTCGTACATACCCCCTTGGATAATACCAAACAGGGCATTACGGTTTTTGAGAACTTCATGATGTTGTGTTTTACAGCGTTTAGCCCAACGAAGTGAAAGTTGCAAAGATTTTTGCGCTTCTTCATGCGTTGCAGGATAGGGCGTACATTCATCAAAAATCATCACAATGTCAGAGTTCAACGTATGTTGAATGTCCATCGAAATTTCTGGTGATAAAAATACTTTTGAACCATCAATTGGAGAACGGAAGGTTACGCCATCTTCTTTAATCTTACGCATTGCGCCAAGGCTAAATACTTGGAAACCACCTGAGTCAGTTAAAATAGGTTTATCCCATTTCATAAACTGATGTAAGCCACCGTGTTGCTTAATAACTTCTAAGCCAGGGCGTAAATATAAATGGAAGGTATTACCCAAAATAACTTGTGACTTAATTTCTTTAATATCACGAGGCAACACGCCTTTAACTGTACCGTAAGTACCTACAGGCATGAACATTGGCGTTTCAACGACGCCATGTTCTAGGGTTAAGCGACCACGACGGGCACGGCCCGACTGCGCTAATTTTTCAAACTTCATAGGTGTTCCAAATCAAGGCGAAAAAACAGTTCGCTGATTGTTAATGCTAAAACGCGCTATTTTCCTTGATTCTGCAACTAAACACCAGCTTTGCATCGTTTAGTCGATGTAATTTTCTTAGAGTGAATCTGCTGGGTGTTGAGCAAAGTTTGACAAATGATAAAACTGGCTCAGGCGTGCCAAAATCTCTTTTTTGGGCATTTCACAGCTCCCGCGTTCACCAGATGGCATAGCGGCAATGGTTTGCACTAACTTTTGTATATAAATATTGGTGTCGATAAAGTGAGGCTCAAGCGTCAGCATGTAGGCCGCTTGTGCAACTTGTAGATAGTCATAAGGTTCAACTTCGACCAGCTGTGCAATATCAATTAGCATGTCTTTATCGGCTTGAGTGAGCTTAAAACGCTTGCTTGTTGGGTGCTCAGTTTGTTTTTTAGGTTCTTTAATTTTGAGAAAATTAAGCAATAAGCGATTTTCTGGGTTGAGATAGCGCGCGGATTGCAATTCAATTTCGGGCTGCGTTGGAATGCTGATAAAAAATAAAATTTGATCGATGTCTAAGCCGTAAGAGTCAACTAACGCTTCTTTGGCCTGTTTAAAGGCATTGAGTAGGATATCGAGATTGTTGCTTGCATCGGGTTGTGGGTTGTCCAATAGGGGGTTACCAAAACTATGCTGTGAGTTGAAGTAGTCCGCCAAAATAAATTTAAATTTGGTCAGTCCTGAGTCTACAGCAGGGCTAGAGCGATAACGCCATTTTGGGACATTCCATTGATCACTTGGTGATAAATATTGCTTACTGTCTTCGTCTTCTGAAAACATACTGCGCTTGGTGGATACAGCTAAATAGTCGATTGATAAATATTTGTTGAATACCAAGGTGCAGGCGTAAATTTCGTCTTCATAATAATAATCATAGAGTTGATAAAACTCTTGAATGAGTGCCGTTTTTAAAATATCAATATGTTCTATCATGAGGTTTATATTCTTTTTTTAGAGGGTATTCCAAGGAATACCGTTTTATTTTAGAAATTAGGTTTGTAGTCGAAGCTTTGTGTTGCTTGAGCATCGCGAAAAGGACGAATCGCTTTTTTGCTCAATGTCATTGTGTTAACAATGTTGTTTGGGAAAATTTGAATGTGATTATTAAACAGCTCGACATTACGGTTAAAAATACTAATGGCTGCCCCCACATTTTCATTTTGCTCTTCAATTTCATTCATCATTTTAAGATAAATTTCATTTGCTTTTAATTCTGGGTAATTTTCTACCACAACATTTAAGCTGTGCATTAATTCTTTATTTAAAGACTCAATGCGTTGCAATTGCGAAACATCGGTATTTTTTAAATTAAGATTTAGAATGTTTTGTCTTAGCTCGGTGACTTTTTCTAAAGTTCCTTTTTCAAAACTTGAGTATTGCTCAACCAACGTTTGTAAGCCATCTAAGATTTTAATTTTTTGGCGTTCATAGGTTGCTACATCTGCCCAAGCACGCACCGTTGCATTGTGATGACGCACAATGTTATTGCGAATCGCAATACAGGCAATCACCACAGCGACGATTAAAAGCAGAAAAATCAGTAAACCCATCGACTTAAGCCCCCATAAGTCCTTTACTTTAAAAAAAGTAATAAATCACGTTGTAAGTTTTCTAATTCTATTAATTTAAATGTTCTTAGGTGTCCACGCAATGCTGAAATGTCCTGAATCACATTTGTTTTACTACTAATTTTAAATAAATCATGTGGACCAATATAGCACAGCATTTTACTTTCTGGATGAAAAAGCAAATCACCTTCTCGGTTTTTAAAAAAATCAGCTAAGCGAAGTACAAATGCGGGGGTCATTAATTTAGCAGTTTCCATTTCATCACTGCCATAGAATTTAAGGCGTTGATTGATTTGGATATCACTACTGTGCCAAGGGTAGCTATAAGGATAATAAAATTTTTTATTTGAGGTGCTGACAGCAAGTCCTTGGGTGTTGATGTCAAAAACAAATACGCCCCATAGATCTTTATGAATTTCTTTAACTTGATGCTCATCGCCATTTTTATCGCGTACCCTAATTTCATTAACATAATGGTACTGAAATAGCATGACTTGATGTGCTTGATCATTTTCGTCTTGCCAAACTGTGCTGGCATAACGAGTGATTTTATTGGAAACACTGCCTTGTTCAAATACAGGGAAAAGCTGTTTTAAATGCGCAATAAAATGTATGGAATTAAATGGAACACTAATATGGTGAGGTTGGCGATCGAAAGCCAATTGATATTTTTTAGCAATACTTTGTTGTTCTAAAAAATCGATGACTTCCTCAATCGGATCATCTTGTTCATAGCTAAAATAGGCCCATGCCATAATCACTAAGCCGAGAATGAAGCTCAGTTGTGCCCAGATATTGGCAGGTGTAATCCATACTGGCAGTAAAAAAATGAGCCCGATACAGCCTTGAAACCAGGCTAAGACATTTTCAAATTTTAGGTTAATTGGGGCATTCCATGGATGCAAGCCATCGAGGAGGGCTTGATGATCATGGGCACTACGCCCCAACTCCCAAAGCCGAGCGATATTCCGAAAAACGACGTCGTTTTTTTTACGACGAATATGAAAGGAGTGTTTAACAGAATCGATCGGCATAGCTGCTCTTTTTATTTTAGGTTGATGTTGTCAATCAGCATGGCATCGCCATAGCTAAAGAAACGATACTTGCTTGCTACAGCGTGGTTATAGGCATTAAGAATATTGTCGCGGTTAGACAATGCTGATACCAACATGAGTAGGGTAGATTCAGGTAAATGGAAGTTGGTGATAAGTCGGTCAACTACTTTGAACTCGTAGCCTGGATAGATAAAGATTTGTGTATCACCTGTCCAGCCTTTGAGCTCGCCACCATTGGCTTGAGCTGCACTTTCTGTTGCGCGAGTTGCAGTTGTACCTACAGCAATCACTTTATTACCACGGGCTTTGGTTTCGCGTATTAAAGCCATTGATTCATCAGATACGTCACACCATTCGCTATGCATAATATGATTTTCAATATCTGTTGTACGTACTGGTAAGAATGTACCTGCGCCCACGTGCAAAGTCACAAATGTTGTTTGTACGCCTTTGGCTTTGAGTTTGGCTAACAGTGCTTCATCAAAGTGTAAGCTCGCCGTTGGAGCGGCAACAGACGCAAGTTTAGTTGGGTCGTTAAATACAGTTTGGTAGCGTTCGGTATCAATGGCTTCTGCTTCACGGTTAAAGTAAGGCGGAATTGGCAATGCGCCGTATAAATCTAATACTTGTAAAATAGGTTGTGAAAACTCAACTACAAATAGATTCTCATGGCGACCTTTAACAGTCACTTTTACTTCATCTGGGCCAATAAAAAGTTCAGCACCTTCTTTTGGGGTGTTGCTGGCTTTAATATGACAGTGAGCAGTTTGTGGATCTAAAATACGTTCAACCAATACTTCAATTGCGCCACCTGTTGCACGTTTACCTTTTAAGCGTGCTTTCATCACTTTGGTGTCATTTAAAACCAATAAGTCGCCTTCATTGAGTAGGTCGAGAATGTCGGTAAAGCAATGGTCATGATATTGCCCCGTGGTGTCGAGGTGTAAAAGGCGTGAAGCGGTACGATTTTCTAATGGATAGCGAGCGATAAGCTCATCTGGGAGATCAAAACTGAAATCTGAAAGTTGCATGGTTTGTGCTTAAAACAATAGGGGATTGAATAAGAGCTATTATATGCTTTTTTGGATTTTAGCGCTGATTTTGCTTAATTTTAAGACGAAAAAATCATCATTGGGTTAAAAATAATCAATTGTGTCTTTGTGGTGTTGACAGTGTTTGAAAACAGCGTATTATAGCCTTCATTCCCGAGGTGGTGAAATTGGTAGACGCGGTGGATTCAAAATCCACTATCAGAGATGATGTGTCGGTTCGAGTCCGACCCCCGGGACCAAGATTCAAAAAACCCCAAGACTTAAAGTCTTGGGGTTTTTTATTGGCTGTATGAAAATTAAAAAAGATGCTGTTGTGCATTTAAATGAAAAAAGAAATCATATTGAATGTATCGGGTTTAAAATAATGACAAAGGCCTGTCATTCATTGTTGAAAAAGGATCCTAAAATGCTTTGGTTGGTTGCAAAATATGCCATGACAGTAGCAGTCATCGTGTTGATTTCAGAGGTGGCAAAGCGTAGCGATCGTATGGGAGGGTTGATAGCAGCACTTCCGATGATCACCATTCTTGTGCTCATTTGGATGCAATTGGAACATCAAGATCCACAGAAAATTTCAAATCATGCATGGTATACCTTTTGGTATGTGGTGCCGACCTTGCCAATGTTTTTACTCTTTCCGATGCTATATGTTCGCTGTGGTTTTTGGCTGACTTTGGGAATTTGTTGTCTGGTGACGATAGTATTATTTTTCTTGTGGTCACTGGTATTGCAACGCTTTGGCATACATTTAATGTGATAAAAATGAGTAGGCCAATAAAAAACCAGCGCTTTCGCGCTGGTTTTTTTACGTCACTAACTTGTGTTAGTTCAGCATCAACTTATTGAGCAGCAGCAAGTGCAGCGTTTAAAGTTGAACTTGGACGCATTACGTCATTTACTTTTGCTGTATCAATTGCGTAGTAACCGCCGATATCAACAGATTTGCCTTGAACTTCTGCAAGCTCAGCAACAATCTTGTCTTCATTTTCAGAAAGTGCTTGTGCAAGTGGAGCAAATTTTGCTTTAAGTGCAGCATCTTCGTCTTGAGCAGCAAGAGCTTCAGCCCAGAATTTAGCAAGGTAGAAATGGCTACCACGGTTGTCAAGCTCGCCAGTACGACGTGATGGAGACTTGTCGTTATCTAGAAGTTTGCCAGTTGCTTGGTCTAAAGTCTTCGCAAGAAGTTTCGCTTGAGCATTGTCTTCTTTAATGCCCATTTCTTCTAAAGAAACAGCCAATGCCAAGAACTCACCTAAAGAATCCCAACGTAAGTGGTTTTCTTCAACAAGCTGTTGTACGTGTTTAGGCGCAGAACCACCCGCACCAGTTTCATACATACCGCCACCCGCCATTAACGGAACGATAGATAACATCTTCGCAGATGTACCCAATTCCATAATAGGGAACAAGTCAGTGAGGTAGTCACGTAAGATGTTACCAGTTACAGAAATTGTATCTAGGCCACGAGCAACACGTTCAAGTGTGTAACGCATAGCACGTACTTGAGACATGATTTGGATGTCTAGACCGTCTGTGTCGTGATCTTTCAAGTATTTTTCAACTTTTTTGATCACTTCGTTTTCGTGTGGACGGTATGGGTCTAACCAGAAGATCGCTGGCATACCAGAGTTACGAGCACGTGTTACAGCAAGTTTAACCCAATCTTGAATCGGAGCGTCTTTCACCTGACACATGCGCCAGATATCGCCTTCTTCAACGTTTTGAGACATCAACACTTCGCCAGTTTCGATATCAACAATGTTTGCAACGCCAGCTTGAGCGATTTCAAACGTTTTATCGTGTGAACCGTATTCTTCAGCTTTTTGCGCCATCAAACCAACGTTAGGTACAGTACCCATAGTACGTGGATCGAAGTTACCATTCCATTTACAGAAATTGATCATTTCTTGGTAAATACGTGCGAATGTAGATTCAGGCATTACAGCTTTACAGTCGTAAGGTTTGCCGTCAGCACCCCACATTTTACCGCCACCACGGATCATTGCAGGCATAGAAGCATCTACAATTACGTCGTTAGGTGAATGGAAGTTTGTGATGCCTTTAGCAGAATCAACCATTGCAAGTGCAGGACGGTGTTCTTGACAAGCATGTAAGTCTTCGATGATTTCTTCACGTAAAGAAGTCGGAAGAGTTTCGATTTTTTCGTAAAGACCAGCCATACCATTGTTGATGTTAATACCTAACTCATCAAACAATTTGCCGTGCTTTTCGAAAGCTTCTTTGTAGTAAATCTTAACACAGTGACCAAATACGATTGGGTGTGACACTTTCATCATTGTCGCTTTCACGTGCAATGAGAACAAGATGCCAGCTTCACGACAATCTTCGAGTTCTTTTTCATAGAAATCGCAAAGCGCTTTCTTGCTCATGAACATAGAGTCGATGATTTCGCCGTCTTGAAGCGCAACTTTTTGCTTCAAAACGATCGTTTCGCCAGTCTTAGTGATTAGCTCCATTTTTACATTGCGTGCACGGTCAAGTGTCATAGATTTTTCACCGTGGTAGAAGTCGCCTTCATCCATGTGAGACACGTGAGTTTGTGACCATTGCTTCCACTCGCTCATAGAGTGCGGGTGTTTTTTCGCATAGTTTTTAACAGCAGTAGGTGCACGACGGTCAGAGTTACCTTCACGTAGTACAGGGTTAACAGCAGAACCTAAACATTTGCTGTAACGCGCTTTAATTTCTTTCTCTTCTTCAGTCGTTGGGTTTTCCGGGTAGTTCGGAATAGCGTAGCCTTTAGATTGAAGCTCTTTGATACAAGCTGTCAATTGGCCTACAGACGCACTGATGTTTGGTAACTTGATGATGTTTGTGTCTGGATCTTGAGTAAGACGGCCAAGCTCTGCTAGGTTGTTTGGAACCTTTTGCTCTTCGCTTAAGAAGTCAGAAAATTCTGCGAGCACACGTGATGCTACAGAGATATCGCGTTTAACGATTTCAACGCCGGCAGGCTTAGTAAAGGTCTCAATGATCGGTAGCAGTGAGTATGTCGCCAATAATGGCGCCTCGTCGGTCAGTGTGTAAATGATAGTTGACTTTCCACCAGCCATATATAGCCCCTTGCTTGAGATAGTGTTTTGAGGGCCGAGCTTATGACTTAGCCCCTTCGAACCGATTTGCTTAAATAAAACTATGAAAGTATCGGTGCTCATCGCATTTCAGTCAACGCTAGATACCGTGATGACGTCATTTCGCTGAAAAATAATACAGAAAAGTGTCTACTTTTCGCACAATTATTTTGTGAGAAATTGAAATTGAATTAAACAATCCAATAAAAGGCAAGATTTGAGGCGCGTTTGGGACAATAACGCTTAAATTTAGGTATACCATTATTTATATAGAATGGCTATTGACCCGAGTGACGAAAACAAGAAAAACTTCGGTCAACAAGCTTATGTTTAAAAGCATTGCTCAATTCAAAAAATATAAGGTTTTAAATATAAAGTGGTCATCTATGTAAAGAGCTTAAAAATACAAAAGATGTGATACCTCAATTTTACTTGTGCAATATTAATTGTCGGTTTTGATCGCTTTGCATAAACTGCATAGAGCTTTATTCATGAAGATATCGGCTTAATTGGTCGCTTACTGTTTGAAGCTAAATAGAATTTCAATGAAATTAGACAGTGGATAGGTTGAAAATCTTCAAAAATTGTCAGTAAGTACAAAAAATGAAAGTATGCGTTTATACCGTTGGGTGTGCACTTGGATTGAGTGCCTAATTTTATGATCAGTGGGTAAGTTCTGTTAATTAGGCGAAATGTAAAGTATTGGCTGAAGTATGAAACTGTGATGTAAATAACAAAACATAAAAACTAAATGTAATCCGTCTGTAAAAAATGTAAGTGAGCATGCTTAAAAGATTATTTCATTTGGGCATGTTTTGGCTTTTTGTTATGATGAGTTATTAGAAAAACATTGAAAATTTTTTCTAGAAAATTCAACTATGTATTTTAACTACGATCGTTAAGGAGTTTGATGTTTACACCAAAGCAAGCTCCTTTGGTCGCAATGTTGCTTTTTGTTGTTGCTATGTGTGCTTAATCTTGCTAATTAAGTAGAGTGTAATGCTCGGTTTTGCAAATTTAGTCAATTCAAGAGAGGATGTCTATGGCGATAAATTTATTAGAAATAGGCGCACAGACGGAACAGCTGGGTGCATGTCGGCTTTCTTTGTTGATGGGTGTTTATACTGACGATAATAAAATTGCAGATTTCCTCAAGTTTGCTCGTAGCATTTTAGGCATGGAAAGTGCCATTTTGGCATTTAAAAATGAGCCTTATATTTGGTACGGTTCTGACGAAGGGGTAAAAGCCTTCTTAGCAGATGCCAATGAACAATTAGAGCGATTTTTTGAAGGTGATAACACTATTATTGATCACCAACATACAGACTATTCGGCTTTTTCTGGCTATGTACATGGTTTAGGCGTTGAGCATCAGCGACTGGTGGCATTTCATTTAAGAGATGAACAACAAAGCATTGGTACGGTATTATTGTTTGATGATCGAGCTGATGAATACACAGCTAAGCAATTAGAAATCGTGTCTGAATTTGTACAAAGCTTGCTTAGTGTCTTAAAGCTCAGAGTTGAAAATGCTGAATTAAAAGAAATGTACGAACAACAATCAGCATTAAATTTTAGCAAAACCAAATTTTTTCAAATTATTGCACATGATTTACGTGCACCTTTTCATGGATTACTGGGCTTTTCTGAAGTCTTGGCACAAGAGCGTGACAGCTTAGATGAATCAAGTATTCAAAATATTGCGGATTATTTGTGTGATACAGCTCAATCGACCTATAACTTACTAGAAAGTTTGCTGAATTGGGCCATGGCCGAAGGTGGTCGCTTTGAATATCACCCAATTAATTTTGATTTGAATCAGTCCGCTAAAATTGTATGTAGTGTGCTCAATAGCTTGGCAGTTAAAAAGAATATTCAACTTTTAAATGAAATTCCCACAGGGCTAAAGGTGAATGCCGACATTAATATGATTACGTCGGTTGTTCAGAACTTGGTGTCAAATGCATTGAAATTCACCAATACAGATGGTGAAGGCAAAGTGATTCTGCGTGCAGAAGAGCGCGATGAGTTTATTCGCTTTAGCGTTCAAGATACAGGCTTGGGCATGAATCAAAACCAAGTCGCGAATATATTTGAGCAACAAATTAAAGTCAGTATTAAAGGTACTGCTGGAGAGCAAGGCACGGGCTTAGGATTGGTTTTATGTAAACGGTTTGTGGATTTAAACCACGGTTCGATTAGCGTACATTCTAAAGAAGGTGAGGGAACGTTATTCGTGGTGGATTTGCCTAAAGCCACCAGTTCACATCAAGTACTAAAGGTAGAGACCTTACCTAAAGTGAAGGCTGAAGCGAAACTATAACTTGATGTGATGAACGCTAAATTTTTCCCCATTTGCCTTGTGCAACTGATATAACTAGAAAAAAACAGGCTTATGGGTTAACAAATGAATGTGGAACAATTGCAGAAGACCTTGCGTGCTAGCCAATATGCAGAGCAAGTGTTGGGAATCCATCGCAATTTAATAGAACAAGATTATGCAATTGACCAATTTTTATTACCTTTAAGCACCGAAAAAATACAAGAATTTGTTGAAGTCGCGCTATGCGAAATTCAAGATGAGCAGGTTTGGATGCGTGAAATGCGTATTTTACGTGCGCGTTTAATGTTTCGGTGGATTTGGCAAGATGCTAACCAGCTCACGAATGTAATTACCCTTACCCGAGAGCTTTCAGACTTTGCCGATATTGCCATCTGTATGGCGAAAAAATTTGCTTATGCACCTTTGGTGGCTAAACATGGTGAGCCAATAGGATATAACGGCAAAGTTCAAGATTTGATCGTGATTGCGATGGGAAAACTGGGTGCACAAGAACTAAATTTGTCCAGTGATATTGACCTAATTTTTGCCTTTGATGAGCAAGGTGAAACCAATGGCCGTAAATGTATTGATGTACAGCAATTTTGTATTTTGTGGGGACAAAAACTGATTTATCTGCTGGATCAAATTACCGCAGATGGTTTCGTTTTTCGAGTAGACATGCGTTTGCGTCCATGGGGTGATGGTTCCGCGTTAGCCATTAGTCATGTGGCATTAGAAAAATATTTAAGCCAGCATGGACGGGAGTGGGAGCGCTATGCATGGATCAAAGCACGCATCGTGACAGGCGGTCAAGAAGGTAATGAATTACTCGACATGACTCGACCTTTCGTGTTCCGTAAATACGTTGACTACACTGCATTTGAAGCCATGCGTGAAATGAAGGGCATGATTGAGCGGGAAGTACTCCGCCGTAATATTGAAGACGATATAAAGCTCGGCGCAGGTGGTATCCGTGAAGTTGAATTTATTGTACAAGTCTTTCAGCTTATTTACGGTGGTTCAAAATTAGAACTCCAAGACCGACAATGTTTGGTGAGTTTGCATCATTTGGGTGAAGTGGGCTTACTCGATATGACAGCGGTGCAAGAATTAGAAGATGCTTACTTATTTTTACGCAGAATCGAACATGCGATTCAGGCCTTAAACGATCAGCAAACGCAGTCCTTACCGCATGAAGATGAACCACGTCAGCGCATTTTAGACACCTTGGGTTATGCAACTTGGGATGGATTTTTGCAGGTACTAAACAGCAAACGAGCACGGGTAATTTATCAATTTGAGCATTTGATTAAAGAAAAAGAACCCGATCCATTAGTTGAAAGTTTTAGTCAATTGGAAAAGCAGCTCAATGATGTGCTGGATGATAATGCTAAAAATTTAGTGCATGAGTTTTGGCATGGCCATGCCTTAAAAAAATTACCTGCTAAAGCGGTACAGCGTTTAAAAATGTTTTGGCCACATTTGGTTGAAGCGGTTATTCAGTCAGACAGTCCACAAGTGGCTTTGCAGCGTTTAATGCCTTTGGTTGAATCAGTCATGCGCCGTACGGTGTATTTGGTGATGTTAATTGAGAGCAAAGGTGCATTACAACGACTGGTGAAAATGGCCACCGTCAGTCCATGGATTTGTGAGGAATTAACGCATTATCCTGTGTTGTTGGATGAGTTTTTATCTATGGATTTTGAGCTTCCTAAACGTAAAGATTTGGAAGACTCCCTACGTCAGCAACTCCTACGTATAGAGCTGGATGATGTTGAAGACTTAATGCGCGTACTGCGCTTATTTAAAAAATCGAATGTATTAACTGTGGCGGCCAGTGATGTATTGGCAGAAAGTCCATTAATGAAAGTGTCTGATGCTTTAACCGATATTGCTGAAGTGTCAGTCGAAGCAACATTAAATTTGGCTTACCAAATTGTAGCTAAAAAACATGGTTATCCTGTGGATGCTGATGGTCAACGCTGTGGTTTAGATCATATTGCTTTTGCAGTTGCAGGTTATGGCAAGCTGGGTGGGATTGAACTGGGTTATGGCTCAGACCTCGACTTGGTATTTATTCATTATATGGACGAACAAGCAGATACCGATGGTTTGAAACCGATTAGTGGTTTTGAATTTGCAATGCGTGTGGCACAGAAGTTTATGTCTTTAATGACCACACAAACTTTAGATGGCCGAGTCTATGAAATTGATACCCGTTTAAGACCTTCAGGTGAAGCAGGTTTGTTGGTTACGAGCTTAAAAGCTTTTGAGCAATATCAATTTAAGAGCGCATGGGTCTGGGAGCATCAAGCACTGGTGCGTGCCCGTTCAATTGCTGGTGAACATTCATTGCGTCAGAAATTTGAGCAATTACGCCGTCAAATTTTAACCTTACCGCGTGATGAGCAAAATGTACGTGCTGAGGTTTTAAAAATGCGTCAAAAAATGAAAGACCATTTAGGTTCTTCTAAAGAACAGCAAAAAGATGGGATTTTTCATTTAAAACAAGACGCAGGAGGTATCGTTGATATCGAATTTATGGCACAGTATGTGGTATTAGCATGGAGTGGGACGAATTCTGATCTCGCCCACTACTCCGACAATGTACGAATCCTTGAAGACGCCGCAAAAGCAAGTCGCTTATCCAGCGACGATGCGACAGCATTGATTCAAGCTTATCTTCGCGAACGCGCCGAGAGCCACCGTTTAGCCCTTGCAAATCAATCAATGCAAGTAAATGCGACGGATTGGCACGATACCCGAGAGGTCGTTTGTAAGTTATGGCAAAGATTAATCGATCCGAGTGCAATGTTTGCCTTGGATAAAAATGACTGTGTATAAAAATTTGGAGTTTAGGTCATGAATTTGGCTGATCGTGATGGTTTTATTTGGCAAGATGGACAATTAGTTGATTGGCGTGAGGCAAAAACTCACGTATTAACACATACATTACATTACAGTATGGGTGTGTTTGAGGGTGTCCGTGCTTACGAAACTCCGAATGGAACGGCGATTTTCCGTTTAAAAGAACATACTAAGCGTTTGCTAAATTCTGCGAAAATTTATCAACTGAAAGTTCCGTTTGATCAAGCAGCATTAGAACAAGCGCAAATTGATGTGGTTCGTGAAAATAAATTAGCATCTTGTTACTTACGTCCAATTATCTTTATTGGTTCAGAAAAATTAGGTATTGCAGCATCTGACAACACAATTCATGCAGTGGTTGCAGCATGGAGCTGGGGTGCTTACCTTGGTGAAGAAGCGATGGCGAAAGGCATTCGCGTTAAAACTTCATCTTTTACACACCACCATCCAAACGTGACGATGTGTAAAGCAAAAGCATCAGGTAACTACACCTTGTCTATTCTTGCACACCAAGAAGTCGCGCATTCTGGCTACGACGAAGCAATGTTGCTAGATCCGCAAGGCTATGTATGTCAGGGTTCTGGTGAAAACGTATTCTTGGTACGTGATGGCGTGATTCATACACCTGATATCGCTGGTGGTGCATTAGACGGTATTACGCGTCAAACTATTATTACCATTGCTAAAGACTTGGGTTATGACGTTGTTGAACGCCGTATCACACGTGATGAGTTCTACATTGCAGATGAAGCATTCTTTACAGGTACTGCAGCTGAAGTAACACCAATTCGTGAATATGATGATCGTCAAATTGGTGAAGGTGTTCGTGGTCCAATCACAACTCAAATCCAAAAAGCATACTTCGATGCAGTTCAGGGCAAAGACCCTAAATATGCACACTGGTTAACTTACGTAAAATAAGCTGATCGGTTAAGATGAAAGGCGAAACAGATGTTTCGCCTTTTTTTATTGGTTGTAATGAATAGATCATTTGGAAATTGAATATGCACATTGTTTATGTCAGTGATGGTAAGGCAGGGCATCGTTCGCAAGCCCTCGGCCTGTTTAAAGCGATGCAGCGCCAATCTACTGAAACAGTGACTTTTCAAGAAGTTTCGATTGATGATCTGTCACTTTTTACTTTAATTAAAGCCATGCTTCAGTCCAAGACGAACGTATTTACTCAAGTACCTGATTACATTATTGGGGTCGGTAGTCATACGCAGTCTCGTGTGTTGCTGTTGGGCAAGGCATATCCTGAGTCAAAAACAGTGATTTTAATGAAGCCGAATTTTCCATTTGGCTGGTTTGATCATGTGGTTATTCCTGAGCATGATGGTATTGCTGAGCTGGGCAATGTGATTTTGACACAAGGTGCATTAAATCCAATTATTGATGAGCAACGTCATCAGCCCAAAAGGGTGTTAATTGCTTTAGGAGGTTCATCTAAACGTCATCAGTGGAATACGTCTAAAGTACTGCATTCTATTCAACGAATTGCAGAGCAAAATCTGGATGCAGACATTATTTTGACTACATCACGTAGAACGCCCAGTGAATTTTTAGTGCAACTGAAACAACAAGCTTTTGCCGAGCAGTTGCAGATTTTTCCTGTAGAAGAAACGCCACAGGGATGGATTTTTGAAGAAATGCAAAAAGCTGAGGCGGTTTGGGTGACAGAAGATAGTGTGTCTATGATTTATGAGGCACTGACCGCTGGCTGTAAAGTGGGTGTAATTCCAGTGGATCGTTTAAAAGCGGATCGGATTGTGAAATCTGTAGATGGCTTGTTGGATAAAAAAATTGTTTCTACGCAGTTTAATGTGAATGAATTGCATGTGGCGCCAGCATTTGAAGAAGCGAACAAAGTTGCGCAGAAGCTTTTAGCCCAATACCTTAGTGTGAAATAGTTCATATACAGAATTTCAATGGCTTAGCGCAGAAAAGCAAACAGTCAGTTACTGCTGTTAAAACCGCTTTATGCTATGCTTTTGAATTGAATATTAGAATATGCCGAATAGGCAGAAGTTAGCAGCTTGTTTTTGAGTGATTTATGAAAATCTTACATATCGCGAATTTTGGATTTAATAAGCAGGGTGCACATTTCTATTGCACTGACCGCAAAATTTCCGCTGGTTTAATTGAAAATGGACACTTTGTTTATGATTTCAGTTTCCGTGATATGGCGCGTATGGGCACTATTTTTAAAACTAAAAAATTGGGTGCAAATTGGGCCAATAAAGAAATTTTAAAAATCGTCAATAATATTGAACCTGATTTAGTATTGATCGGCCACAGTGACTTGATGAGTCCAACAGTATTGCGCGATATAAAACAGCAATTTCCACAAACAAAAATTGCCTTTTGGTATGTCGACCCATTGTACTTGGAACAAAAGCTCGGCTTTGTTCGCGAGTTTTCGCCGTATTTAGATGCAATTTTCTGTACGACGGGTGGGGAATATCTTAAAAAATTGCAACAACCGCATTTAAAAACAGCCTATATGCCAAATGTAGGGCATCGTAATGTGGAAGTGTTGACGCAATTTAAATCGGATCACATTAATAAAGAATTCATATTTTGTGGTGTGGTGTATAAAGAGCCTGTTCGAGAAAAATTCTTAAAAGACTTAGCAGATACACTCACTCAAAATAGTATTCAATATCAGTATTATGGTTGCTTTGAGCAACCTGGCGTATATGGAAAAGGTTATTATAAAGTCTTGTCTGAATCTCGAATGGGCCTAAATTATTCACGTAAAAACGACGTGACTTTATATAGTTCGGATCGAATTGTACAGTTAACGGGCAATGGCTTATTAACCTTTAGTCCGCGTATTCCTGGTTTTGATCAGCTATATACAGAGCAAGAAGTGGTTTATTTTGACGATCAAAATGACTTGGCTGCTAAAATTAAACACTACGCAGATCATCCTGACGAAGCTAAAAAAATTGCAGAAGCAGGTTGGAATAAAACGCGTAGTAGTTTTAATGCAAAGCGTATTACACAGTTTATGATTGAAGTCACTTTTGATCAGCCATTGTCTGAACCTTATGAATGGTCACACGAGGTATATGCTTAATGTGGATTCTTTATGTGCTGGTAGGTTTAGTGGTGTTGGCAGGCGTACTCTATCTGTTGGGTAATTATACCTTTTGGTTGCCTCCATTACGCACTGCAAATATCCCACGCGTCGTGATGTTGCATCAAGTCACACCGCATGCAGAAGCATCGGGCATGAATATGCCACCTGCCAAGTTTGAAGAGTTGCTCCAGTATTTGGTGAGTAAGAATGCCACATTCTGTTTTGTTTCTGAAATTGATCAGTACCAAGGGCAAAAAGATGTGTTCGCGCTGTCATTTGATGATGGCTTTTTAGATAACTATGAACATGCCTATCCACTACTGAAAAAATACAATGCCAAGGCAACCATTTATTTGGCCACTCAAATTGAAGGTATTGAAAAGCTAGGTACAGATCAAATTATTGAAATGTCTAATTCCGGTGTGATTGAGTTTGGTGCACATACACAGCACCATGTAAACCTACTGAAATTGTCAGATGAACAGGCATTTGCAGAAATGCAGGCATCTAAAAAAGATGTAGAAGCGATTGTTGGTCAATGCCCAAGTTTTGCTTACCCCTTTGGTCGTTTTAATGAAAAGCACCAGCAAATGGCCAAAGAAATCGGCTTTAAAAATGCAGTGTCTACGCGTAAAAAAGTAGAACATATCAGTACAGCCAACCAATTTAATATTCCACGTGTGAGTACACATGGCGCAATGAATGCGTTACAAATGCGCATTGCCTTAGCGAAAGGACGTTATAAATTATGATTCCATGTAGTGTTTATATCGTGACTTTAAACTGCGGGCCTTGGTTAGAAGACACCTTGCAGAGCGTTAAAGATTTTTCTGAAGTTATTATTTTGGATTCTGGCAGTACCGATGATACCTATGCGATTGCACAGTCTTTTGCCAATACACGTATTTCACATCAAGATTGGCAGGGTTATGCAGCGCAAAAAAGTTTAGCTTTGGCACAGTGCAAAAATGATTGGGTGCTGAATTTAGATGGTGATGAAGTCCTGTCTGCTGAGCTTAAAGCTGAGATTGAACGTACAATTCAAGACAATCAAGTGGATGCACTCATCACACCTATTAACGATGTATTTTTAGGTGTGCCCAATAGTAAGCATACGAAAAAACATGCCAAAGTACGGTTTTTTCGTAAAAGCAAAGGCCAATATGACCTTGCAAATAAAGTCCATGAAAATGTGATTGTCGATGGGCAAAGTCTGAAAGCAGAGGGTGATATTTATCACTATGGCGAGTCGAGTATTTTTGTCAAAGTTGAAAAAAATAATCAGTACTCCAACTTAAAAGCCGCAGAAAAATTTCAAAAAGGCAAAAAGCCTAGCTTGTTGAAATTAAGCTTGGTTATGCCAGTGACCTTTTTAAAGTCCTACTTTATTCGTCGTAGCTGTCTAAATGGCTGGCGTGGTTTTGTAAACAGCATGATCAATGCATTTTATGCCTTTTTAAAAGAGGCAAAGCTTTTTGAGCAACATCAAAATGCTACAAAGAAAAAACAGGATCAGCCGTGAAAATTGTACAAGTTCTAGCAACGAGTGGCGGTATTGGTGGTTTAGAGCAACATACCTTTAACTTGGTGAATGAAATGTCGCTCCAACATGAAGTGCATATTTTGGCGCACCCATGTTATGCCGAAAAATTTAATGAAAAGGTTCACTTTCACCCTGTTGATTTTGCTCGTAGTCGCTGGAATTTATTTTTGCTTTGGCAACTCAAAAGTCTGATTAATCAAATTCAGCCAGATATTGTGCATGCGCAGGCGGGTAAGGCCGCTGAGCTGATGAGCAAAATCCGTGGCTGGTTGAAACCTGTAAAACTGGTGACTACAGTACATGGGACCAAAAAAAATAAAGCCATTTATGCTTCTGGTGATGCGGTCATTGCAGTCAGTCAAGCGCTTACACAAGGCATTCCCGCAGATAAAGCACATATTGTATATAACGGTGTTTATCCGCAACCTGCACTGTTGAGTGAGCAAAAACAGCAACTGAAAGCAGATATTTATACAGTGCATCCAGCTATGGATAGCTCAAAAAAACTGGTGATGTGCATTGGGCGTCTAGAACCTGTAAAAAATATCAGTCTGTTGATTCAGGCCATGCAGGGGATTGATGCTAATTTATGGATTGTTGGTGATGGTTCTTTGCGTAGTCATTTAGAAGCGCAAGTTCAGCAACAAAATATGCAGTCTCAAGTTGCATTTCTAGGCTTTCGTACAGATGCACGTGATTTGATCCAGCTGGCTGATACCGTGGTACTTTCCTCAGATCGTGAAGGCTTCCCATTAGTCATGGTGGAAGCGCTACAAGCAGATAAAACCATGGCATCAACCAAAGTGAATGGGGTAATTGAATGGTTGCCTGCACCATACTTGGCGGAAATTGGCAATGCTGAGCAGTTAAATGCCTCAATTCAGCAAGCGCTATCAGATGTCGCTGAGCAGGATTTTGCGCCTTTATTTACAAAGGCAAAAGCAGAACTTACAGTTGAAGCCATGACACAGCAAACCCTTCAAATTTACAAGGATTTGCTACGCTCAGCATAATCATTTACTTTTTGGCTGTTAAGCGAATAGCATCGAGTACCACAAAGTTATCTTCAGCGTTGATGGTATGACAGCCGTCATCTTGGGTATTCCAATCTGGCAGAACTACTTCTAAGAGCTCTTCTTTATAGGTGGTTGGGCTTAACTCTACAATATGCTTGAGCTCAATGTTGCCACCGTAACGTTTGAGAGAATCTTGGCTTGGGCGCACCAGTTTGCCATCATAGATAAATGGTTTTCCTGCCATGCGGAATTGCTGATGTCCCTTGCATACAGGGTTTTGTGGATGCTCTTGCCAGTTAGGATTTAAAATATCTTGCGTCATAAATAAATCTAAACGGTCACCAAATTTTTTGCAATTTCGACGGGTTGAAGTAAATAAATACCACATGCCATGATGCAAAAAGGGTGTTGTATCTACTGCCTCTATGCCTTCAAGTAAATTACTGTGTTTTTCCCATTTTAGAGGAAAGTCTATGCATTTCCAAAGTTCAACAGTTTTGTTGGCGCTGGTTTCTGGAATCATAAACCATTCATTTTTAACCTGAAAAACACATGGGTAAGACAGGTGATAGTCAAGTTTTAAGATGGTCTGTGGTTCTGTATAAGTTCCATCTTTAAATATTTCTAGAACTGACAAAAAACCAACAGGATGAATATCATCAACTTCTTCAAAGAAAATGAAATGTCGATCATTGTCTTGTGCATAAAAACAATCAGCGAAAGTAAATTTGCGTGGTGAGTGAATTTCAAAAAGCGTTTTTAGCTGTTCTTGATTGTTTAATGGTTGTTGCAACCAGCCAAAACGCATGTACCAATGAGAATCAAATTTTCTAGCATGTTGCTTTTGTTGAAATTTATACCATTTCTTTAAAATTGTGCGCATCATAAAGCTGTGTAAAGACATAATACTATTTATCTAATTCTACATTAGGTATGATATTCATTCAGTAAAATATTGGTGTTTGGCACGGCTTATACATCAATAGAATCGTGTTGTTTTAAATTTTATGAGCGCTTACGGCATTATTTTTATCTGACTATGGACGGATTTGATCTTTACTTTCAGATCTAAGTCTGTATTTAAAATAATTGAGCTGTAATACAATTTTGGGAAGATAGATGAAGATTCTTCATACGTTACATTGGATTCAGTTTGCGGGCACGGAAAAAGTCTGTGTGGATTTGTGTAATGAGATGGTAAAAGAACATCAGGTCTATCTTTTGAGTCATGACAAGATCAAACCTTATATTGATGACTCTATAGAGCTCATAGAATTTGATTTTCAAAAGAATCGTCATAATCCATTATTTTTATATCAAACTGCGAAGTTATTAGAAAAAATAGCACCAGATATTATCCATTGTCATAACACAAAGGAAATTGAGATTATGAAATATGCTCAATTTTTTTTGAAAAAAAAGATACCGATTATTGCGACTAAACATACCTTGCAATATAAGAAAAAATACAATCTTGCCGATCTATGTGTAGCGATTTTAGAAGATACGCAGCAACTTTTGAAACAAGAATCGATTATTATTAAAAATGGTATGGCCTATAAAGCGCCAATCAAAATTGAACGTCCTGATAAATTTTACGTTGTACTAACAGGTCGCTTAGATAACATGAAAGGCTTTGATATTGCGATTGAAGCACTTTCCGCTGTGAACTTTGATTTTGAATGTCATATATTTGGCGAAGGGGATGAAAAAGACAATTTACAGCAGTTGATTCAAGAGCGAAATTTGCAAGACAAAGTCTTTTTAAAAGGGTTCAGTAATCAAATTAATAACGTTCTGTATAGTAGTGATTTACATATTATTCCATCACGTTTTGAACCCTATGGTCTTGTTGCGATTGATGCAATCTATTATGCACCTCTAATGATTTCATCTCATACGGGTATTTGTGAGCAAATTTTACCAGCGTCTTTAAAATTTGAAACTAATGCGGATGCTTTGCGCTCTAAGATTGATGAAGTTTATAAAAACTATAATGACTTTGTCGGTGAGTTTGCGAATATTAAGTCCAGTAAAGATCGATTTAGTATTCAAAAAATGGCAAATAGCTACTTAGAGGCATATCAAACTATCCTTTAAAGTTTGTTTATTTTTGTATTATTTTTACATGGCTGATTTGAAAATTTTTAAGTCAGCCATTTTTTTGACATCTATTTGTATTATATCGTGTTATTTTCTAAAATATTTTTAATTTATTAAGGCTAAATTAACGTAATGTAATTTTTTTTGTATAAAATATCTTCTCACAGCTTACGCAGCTGAGTTAACTAAAATCTATTTAGAGAATGAGAAGTTGAAGATCGTCCACATATTATATTTTACTGAGTTTGCCGGTACAGAAAAAGTCTGCGTAGATTTGTGTAATGCGATGAGCCAAAATAATGAAGTATTTTTATTAGCCAATACTTACGATTTTCAAGGCAACAAAATTACAGATTATATTGATGACACTGTCAATTTTATTGATATTGAAACGGACCGAAACCGTCATAATATTTTATATTTATATAAAATTGCCAAAATTTTAAAAAATATTAACCCCGATGTGATTCATTGCCATAATACAAAAATGCTAGAAATCATGAAATATTGTCAAATATTTCTGTCAAAAAAAATACCGTTGGTATTTACCAAGCATAATTGGTTCGTTAAGAAACGCATGAAATATGCAGATATATGTGTGGGTATTTCGCCAGAAACGCTGAAGCTTTGTAATGCACAAAAGAATATTTTGATAGAAAACGGCATTAAATTTCAGCAACCGAAAAAGATTCTAAGTAATGACGTTTTTAATATAGTTGGTGTTGGCCGACTGGAAGAACATAAAAATTGGCAATTGGCAATTAGTGCTTTAAGTCAGGTTAATTTTGATTATCGTTTTTATATTCTGGGTCAAGGTATTCATGAGCAAGCATTGAAAGAATTGATTGAAAAATTAAACGTCGCAGATAAAGTTAAACTGGTTGGATTTGTCGATAATCCTTGGGATTATATTTATAGCTCAGATCTACAAATTTTACCGTCACGACTAGAAGGCTTTTCTTTGGCGCTGATTGAAGGCATTTATTATGGGAAAATGGTCTTTGCATTAGATACAGCGAATCATCGTGAAGTTTTGGGTGATGATTTTATTATTGAAGATAATGCGGAAAAACTGACGCTAAAATTTAATGAAGTTTATTCACACTATAATGAATTTAATGAAAAATTTGCAAAAGTGAAAGCTGAATCAGCGCGATTTGATATTAACAATGTTGCTCAAAAATATTTAGATGCTTATGAGAGTCTATTAGATCAAAAAGCACATGTTGCTTAAGGTTTAATTATTTTGGATGAATAGCCCCTTCTGCTGATTGCAGAAGGGCGCTGGTGCATAGAAAGTTTGCTTATGAGTGAACTTATTAAGAAAAGAAATACTTACAAAGCCTATGCGAACCTTCTAGGCTTAGACGATATATAAGCTGAAATTATTCTTCTTTATCCGCATTACCCTTTAAGACCATATAAATCAGGGCAACAAAAATAGCGAATGCACCTGCCAAACTGCTGGCACAGAAAATCACAATACGGTTATAGGTGGTTAAATTAAAAAGCTGATTGTCGACGATATAGCGCATAAACACCCATTGAACGATTGAAAATACAATAATAACAATTGCACGACGGCGAACTTCAGGACGCATAGCCATAGGGATATACACTGTAACAATCTAAGAGAGCGCTATTATGCCACTGTTGAAAATTGATCTCAATTGAATAAGCCCAATCCATCTGTGGCAACGGTCTGCATGGTGGCACTATATGGAGCAAAATCTGCTTATTGATGATACATGTTGATGTCGCCTAAACAATGTCTAAAGCGCTTATAAGACCAGATATACTGTTCTGGCGCTTGATTGATGATCTCTTGCATCGCAATATTAAGGTGATCTACAGAATGTTGTAAATCGCGGGATAGAATGTCATCACTCAGTTTTTCGCAATGAACGTTGAAACTTTTTAAGTCTGAATTTCGAATGCAACTTAAGCCAATAACGTTACATTGGGTTTTGGCTGCAAGTTTGGACACCAGCGTAATAGACAAGGTATTTTGCCCAAAAAACTCATAGTAAATATCACCTGATGGCTTAGGTAAGTGATCGGGCAAAATAACGGTCAGTCCACCTTGTTTTAGGTGTTTGAAAATACTCCGTATTCCAGTTTCATCTGTAGGCACCAATGTGGCGTTAAATTTTTGCCGAGCTTCTAATAAATAACGGTTAATCCCTTTATGCTTGTTAGGTTTATACATAATCATGGGTTCAGTGTATAAATTTAGCCATGCATTGAGCAATTCCCAGCAGCCAAAATGTGGAACAACAACAATCACACCTTTTTTATTCGCAAGCGCTTCGTTGACGATGTCTTCACCAGAAATATCTTTTAGTAAGCTGAGACTATAGCTTGGTGGCATATCCCAGCACTTAATAAACTCAATATAAGTGAAACATTGGCTTTGAATACTTTTTTTGACAAGTTGTCTTTGTGTCACCATCGGAAGGGTAGGGTATGCGAGTTGAATATTAATTGCAGTGATACGTTTGATAGATGAGTTAAAATAAAAAAGAAATAATGCAATGAAAGAGGCTATCTTTTGCAACAGTTCTAAAGGTAGGGCAGAGATGATTTTAAAAACGAAATACATCAGGTCGTCGATCTCAAAAGTATAACAAGCGAATGAAAATGAATTTTGCTAAGAGAAGACTGGTTGTATTCAATAATGAAAATGATCAGAAGCTTTAAAACAAAATATAATGATTCATGAAATTGAACGTTTCAATTGTTCATGATGAGGCTTGGCATCATAGCGTAGAGATGGGTATTTAGAATTAGCAAAGTCAACCAAATATTCGATTTTATGCTATGTAATTTAATTTGAGATTTATAACATTTAATAAAAAAACCCTGCGAAAGAGCAGGGTTTTTTAAGACTTAGACTCTCAGAAGTTATTCTTGAGATTCTGCTTTCGGTTTTTCGCGTAAACGAATACCAAGGTCACGCAATTGGTTCGCTTCAACTGGCGCAGGCGCTTGAGTTAAAGGACATTCCGCAGTCTTAGTTTTAGGGAATGCAATCACGTCACGGATTGAAGATGCACCAGTCATCAACATTACGAGACGGTCAAGACCGAATGCTAAACCACCGTGAGGAGGCGCACCGAATTTCAACGCATTAAGCAAGAAGCTGAATTTCTCTTCTGCTTCTTCTTCACCAATACCAAGCGCTTCGAAGATTGCTTTTTGCATTTCGAGGTTGAAGATACGTAGTGAACCACCACCAATTTCAGTACCGTTCAATACCATATCGTACGCAACAGACAATGCAGCACCTGGGTTGTTTTTCACTTCTTCAACGCTTGATTTTGGCAACGTGAATGGGTGGTGAACAGAGGTCCATTTGCCATCATCAGTTTCTTCGAACATTGGGAAGTCAACAACCCAAAGTGGAGCCCACTCGCAAGTTGCAAGCTTCATGTCATGACCGACTTTAATACGTAAAGCGCCCATTGCATCGTTTACAACTTTCGCTTTGTCCGCACCGAAGAATACGATGTCACCATTTTCAGCACCAACACGTTTCAATAAATCAAGCACGATTGGCTCGATGAATTTAACGATTGGAGATTGAAGACCTTCGATGCCTTTTTCAAGTTCATTGACTTTGATGTAAGCCAAACCTTTCGCACCGTAGATACCCACGAATTTAGTGTATTCGTCGATTTGGCTACGTGGAAGCGCGCCAGCACCTGGTACGCGAAGCGCAACAATACGGCCTTTAGGATCTTTAGCAGGACCTGCGAATACTTTGAACTCAACGTCTTGCATCATGTCTGCAACGTCAACCAATTTCAAAGGAATACGCATATCTGGTTTGTCAGATGCATAGTCACGCATTGCATCTGCATAAGTCATACGAGGGAATTTATCGAATTCAACGTTTAGAAGTTCTTTGAACATCTTAACAGTTAAACGTTCCATTAAATCCATGATGTCATCGTCACTCATGAACGATGTTTCAACGTCGATTTGTGTGAATTCAGGCTGACGGTCAGCACGTAAGTCTTCATCACGGAAACATTTAGCAATTTGGTAGTAACGATCGATACCGCCAACCATCAACAACTGTTTGAATAGCTGTGGAGATTGTGGAAGCGCGTAGAAGCTACCATTAGAAACACGACTTGGTACTAAATAGTCACGTGCACCTTCAGGTGTCGCACGCGTTAAAATCGGAGTTTCAACGTCTAAGAAACCATTGTCTTCGAAATAGTTACGAATAAGGTTAGTCAATTTAGAACGGAAACGAAGACGATCTAACATTTCAGGACGACGGATGTCTAAGAAACGGTATTTTAAACGTACTTCTTCAGAAATATTGGTATTTTCGTCATTCAATGGGAATGGCGGTGTTTCAGAAGCAGCAAGCACTTCGATGTCTTTACCAAGCACTTCGATTTGACCGCTAGTAATATTCGCGTTTTCAGTGCCTTCGTAACGACGACGTACGCGACCTGTAATTTTTAAAACAAATTCTGAACGTGATTTGTCCGCAGTTGCGAATGCTTCAGGAGTATCTGGGTCAATAACCACTTGAACAAGACCGTCACGGTCACGCATGTCAAGGAAGATTACACCACCGTGGTCACGGCGACGGTGAACCCAACCGCATAATGTTACGGTTTGGTCAATTTGAGCTTCGGTTAAAGAACCGCAGTAATGAGTTCGCATCATAGCGTTAGAAATCCAACTATATGGGTTAAGGTCAGCGAATACGTAAACAGCGTACCGCTTTTATTCGAAACAGCGATTATGCCTCTTTTTGACCATTTTGTCACAAGGGCTAGGCTTTAAAACCGTAAAATTTCCCTGCATTGATCATTTTAAATCGTGCTTATTCAACTGAGGGCTTAAAAATATTTGTTGCCGATTTAAGGATGACAAAAATAAGGCTACCGATAGTAAACACAGCTAAAAATGCGCGAAAAAAATAATTAATCGATTTACCAATATAAGTATAGAGATCATGAACAAAAGCATCAGAATAGACGCTTTCTGCAAAATATAGATAGCTGAGAAAGCCTGCAAGCAAGGACAGTAGCCCTAGAGCATAGACATAAGCTTTAGTCCATCGATTGACGATTACGCTACTACGGTGGTTTAGGTGATGGCGGTAAATCATCCATGCTAAAACAGGTAGCGCTAATATAGACAAGCCAATTTGTAAAACACGGTGTAGCGGATAGCTGTGACCAAAGAGCTGAATAGGCTGCAGTAAAATATTTTTAAAGGCAAAGGTGCGAAAGTCGACATGGGTTAGGCCATCCCAAAGGATGTGTGTGGATGTACCCACCACAATGGCAATGATGAGGCTTAGAATAAAACCACAGCATTGATTGAGGCCGTGTAGATTGAGAGGTTTATGTAGACCAAAAAAAGTAAATAGCATGGGTCTATACAGTGCATACCACAGTAGGCAAAAGATTAAGCCCAATAAAAGATCAGGCACTATGAGCCCAGACCATTGATGTGAGCCTTCATAATTGGCATTGGTAAACAAGCGGAATAAATCAGGCACCATACAGCCAATGGCTAAAGCAGCAATGGGCAAACGGCCACCAGTTAATTTAGATAATGGCGGTGCTAAAACAGCATGCGAAATAGTAAAGGGCATAATTTAAAATATAATTATTTAAAATAAATCAAAAAGCTAATTACCAAATTATAACTTAGAGCTGTGGCAAGAAATGTTTTTTATTGAAAAAATATTGAAATGTTATAATATAACAAAACAAAGCCATCTACCTGAGCTGCCAGCATGCTATTCAAGAAGAAATTAATCAGCGTATCTATTTTTGCCTCTATGGCACCGTTTGCATTTGCAGATGAAGTTTTAACCCAATCTAAGCAGGGGGCCGTACAACAACTCGATACCATTCATGTACAAGCCCATCCCCTAGAACAATCAGCTGCCGATTTTGCAGTTGCTGATCATATTGTTAGTCAGAAAAAATTAGCTGAACGTGGTACAACCATTGGTGATGCTTTGGCTGATGAACTTGGTGTGTATTCAAACCAATACGGTTCAGGCTCTAGCCGTCCAGTGATTCGCGGGCAAGATGGCCCACGTGTAAAAGTATTACAGCATGCTTCTGAAACCGCAGATGTTTCTGCACTTTCACCAGATCATGCAGTCACGGTTGATCCAATTTTGGCAAAACAAGTAGAAATCATTCGAGGCCCATCAACTTTACTGTATAGCGCAGGCACGGTGGGTGGTTTAGTGAATGTCACTGATCAAAAAATCCCAACGCAAATGCCTGATAAAGGCTACGAAGGTCAAGTTGGTCTCCGCTATAACTCAGGTAGTGATGAAAAGCTGGCGAGTGCTGGGGTCACTGCTGCATTGGGTGATCAATTTGCGATTCGTGTAGAAGGCTCAAAACGTAAAGCCAATAATTATATCGCGCCAGATTATGTACATGAGCACAGCCATGAACATGATTTGGGCAATGGTCAGCATGAAACCCACACTGAGTTTGTAAAAGAACGCCGTGTTGATAATACTTTTGCCGAAGGCCAAACCGTAAATATTGGTGGATCATGGATTCATGATCGCGGTTTTGTCGGGCTGTCTTATAGTAATCGTGAAGATCAGTATGGTTTGCCTGGGCATAGTCATGAATATGAAAACTGCCATCCGCATGGTGATGCGTTGGACTGTGACGTACATGGTGCAGGTGGTCATACGCATGACCACGATGAAGAAGAGCACGGTGGGCCTTGGGTTGACTTAAAATCTGAGCGTTATGATTTACGTACGGAATTATCTGAGCCATTTGCAGGATTTCAAAAGCTTCGTGCACATGCGAGTTATACCGACTATAAGCATGATGAGTTAGAAGAAAGTGAAGTATTAACCACCTTTAAAAGTAAAGGCTATGATGCACGCTTAGAGTTGGTGCATAACCCGATTGCCGATTGGGAAGGGGTTATTGGTACTCAATATAACCGCCAAAAGCTGAATATTTCAGGCGAAGAATCCTTGATGAATCCGAGTACCACAGAAAAGTGGAGCTTATTTGGTTTAGAGCATAAACAGTTTGGCGATTTCCACGTGGAACTGGGTTTACGTGCCGATCAGCAAAAAATTGATATTGATTCGACACAAAAAGACTTTAGCGATTATGCAATTTCGTACTCAGGTGCAGTCAACTGGGAATTTGCACCAGACTATAAACTATCCTTTGTGGCATCACATCAAGAACGTTTGCCTTTGGCGCAAGAGCTGTATGCCAATGGCAAACACTTTGCAACTAATACCTATGAACGTGGCAATGAAAATCTGGGTGTAGAAAAGTCGAATAATGTTGAATTGGGCTTACATTACGAAGCTGATAAGTTGGACTACCATGTACATGTGTATCACAACTGGTATGACAGCTATATTTATGCAGCAACAACGGCGACACACGACAACTTCCGCTTAGTGGACTATACCCAAGACAAAGCGAAATTTTATGGTGTAGAGGCGGAAACAGGTTATCAACTGAGTGATCTGTATAAAGTCAGCTTATTTGGTGATTATGTACGAGGTAAAATTGATGGCGCCAATGCACCGCGCGTACCTTCAGGCCGTTTAGGGACTAAAGTGGATGCAAAATTCACTGATCAGTGGTCAGGTTTAGCAGAGTATTATCATGTGTTTAAGCAAGATAAATTTGCAGACTTTGAGCAAGAGACGCAAGGCTATAATATGGTGAACCTAGGCGTATCGTATGCAGGACAATATGCCAAAGACAACGATTATCGTGTGTATTTTAAAGCCAATAACCTGTTAGATGATCAAGTTTATTCACATGCATCGTACTTATCGACCATTCCACAAGTTGGCCGTAACTTTAGCGTAGGCGTAGAGTTTGGCTTTTAAATGAGTTGCAATCATGAGTGCGCAATAGCCCTTTGATTGCATACAATCACAGAAATCCGCTTGAAAAATCAATGGATAATACCTAGTCTGAGCATATTGGACTAGGTTTTTTATTATGCGTATTTTTGAGCGAATTCACCGTAAACTCAATTGGTCTACACGTCGATATGTGGGGCTGGTTGTAGGGTTATTGGCGCTAGGCTATTTATCTTCCGCTGTATATCACATGTATAAGCCTTTACCAGAAGGGCTGGATTACACGGGTAAATTACGTCATGCAAATGTGGAATTTTTGGTTGATCAAACTTATCTCGATACGACAGGTCAGCAACATGTAGATCAGCAAATTTTCAAGCAAATGCTTCAATTGATTGAGCAGGCGCAAAGCACGATTGTGATCGATATGTTCTTGTTTAATCAGCAAGTAGGCGATTCTAAAGTACAGCATCAAGCGCTTATGCAACAATTGACGAATGCGCTTATTGAGAAGCGTAAATACAATCCTAATCTCGAAATTAAGTTCATCACTGATCCAATCAATACCGTTTACGGTGGTGTGTATTCTGAGCAATACCATGACTTGCGCCAAGTTGGGATTGATGTGATTGAAACCGATTTAAGTCCATTGCGTGCATCTAATCCAACGTGGTCTGGCATTTGGTATTTATGTTGTCAGGGAATGGGAAATAACACGGAATCAGGCTGGTTGCCGAATCCATTTGGCAATGAAAAAATCACTTTGCGTAGCTACTTTGAGCTTCTAAATTTTAAAGCCAATCATCGTAAAACTATGGTGGTGGACACGGTTGATGGTTGGAAAGCCTTAGTTAGTTCCATGAATCCACATGATGGAAGCTCACGCCATTCAAATGTGGCCTTGTTAGTTCAAGGCAAAACCGCACTGGATGTGCTGCAGACAGAACAAGCCGTTGGTGCAATGTCGAAAGCCAATTTGCCGGCAGTGATTACGGGCGAATTTGAAGAGGCGAAAACATTACCGCAAGTTCAAGTGCTGACTGAAGGTGCGATTTATCAGGCGGTACTTGACTCGATTAAAAGTAGTCAAAAGGCTGGCGTAGAAATCGACATCGCAATGTTTTATTTATCTGAGCGTCAGATTATTCAGCAGTTAATTGCAGCACATCAACGCGGTGTAAAAATCCGAGTACTCTTAGATCCAAATAAAGATGCGTTTGGCCGTACTAAAAATGGTATTCCTAACCGGCCAGTGGCGGCTGAGCTGAACAATGCGGGTATTGATGTGCGTTGGTGCAATACCCAAGGCGAGCAGTGCCACAGTAAAATGCTGTTAAAACGTGATATGTATACGACTCAATTGATTTTAGGTTCGGCAAATTTCACTGCGCGCAATTTAAAAAACTATAATTTGGAAACAGATTTAAATGTTATTGGTGGGCGTGATGCTCGGGTATTTACACAAGCCAATCAGTATTTTAATCGTGCATGGTCAAATTTAGATGGCCGTCAAATGAGTGTGCCATATCGTCAATATGCTGATGAATCTAAACTGAAATATGCCTTATACCGTTTTATGGAATGGAGCGGGTTATCTACTTTTTAGAATTGTATTAATCTCCTTCAATCCCTCTTTTCAAAAGAGGGACTTTCCTCCCTTTTTAAAGGGAGGTTAGGAGGGATTTAATCAGTTTTAATTCTTCGGTTCTGGATTTGGTGGTACTAAGGTATCTAAATCCTTATCCGTCATATTATCCAATTCATGCAAATCAGTTTTGATTTTCCACTTGGTTTCATCTTCTACAGGTTGTGGCAAGCGTGCCTCAAGCCAGTCACAGACCACATCGGGTGGAAAGTCGTCATGATTACATTGAATGACCCATGCTAAAAATTGTTTAGCTTCACCATTCATATAGGGTGGTGGTGATACCGGTAAAAACTGAGTCGGTAAGCGTTCATTTTTAGAAATATAGTTCAACACATGGCCAAGCTCTTGTACGGTTTGCCATGCCAAGGGATGATCGACATTAATTTGAAATTTAAACCACCATGCACTTTTACCATCTGTACCATAAGAGTCAATATGGTTTTGTTGCACACTCGGAACTTTACAGAAGAATTGATAAAGTCGGTCAAAACTTAATTCAGACACAGCTTTGGATCCACAACGAAATAAAAAGAATATTAGCATATTCCACTGTAATGAATGCTCATTCAATCTTATTCATGCTTATCTACGGCATTGCAAAAAATCCCTGCAGTGTTCATTTTTTCTCCTAAAAATGCTTTTATAATGAATGCACATATAGAGGAGGAGCATCTTGTGAGAACAGCATTATTTGCATTAAGTCTAACAGCTGGATTACTCAGTGCGAGTCCGTTGACCTTTGCTGAAAATCAATGGGCAAACTATCAGGGTGTTCCGAGTGCGCAGCAAAACAGACCTATGCCACCGCATAATGGTTATCAGCAACAGGGGCACCGTCCTAACTATCCACAACAGCCTAATGTTCAGCATTATCCGCAGTATCCAAACAATTCACAGCATCGTCCGCCCATTTACCCAAATCAACCGCGTCCGCCACAGCACCGTCCACCAATTCAAAATGGTATTAGTATCCAGTACCAAGCACCCACAACAATTATTCAAAATTCGCAAAGTTATAGTTGGGTCAATGGTGATCCTGCTACGGCCAGTATTTCGAGTTCCACTTATCGTGTGATTTCAGATTGGCACCGACTAGGTTTGCCTGCACCACCAACAGGTATGTTTTGGATCTTTGAAAATGGTCGTTATGTCTTAGCATCGAATTGATCAGGTTTTATCAGATATCCCGAACCCTCACTTCACGTCACTTTTAAAAGCAGTGCTTTAAAGCTTGCTCAGGTGAGGACGGGCACTATCAGAGTCTATGCGAGTTCATCATCTTCTGGGCGTGGGGTTTTGCCTTCAGGTAGTGGTTTTTCGGTGTGTTTATCACGAATAACCGATGGATATGTCCAAGATGCATAGCGCACGACCAAAATGGCAAAGGCTAAAATTAAAATAGACCCCGTAATAATCACCAAATCCATACTGGCTTTGTGCGTGTGTTGGATGTCAGCAATTAATAATCGTGTCAGTGCTGTAATGGCAATATAAATTAGAAAACGTACGGGCATGTGATTGGTTTTAAAGTATATCCCCACCATTGCACCCAGTTCTAAGTAAATAAACAGCAAGAGAATATCGTCAATAGTCGCGAATTTTTTTACGGTGAGTATTTCAAAAACCGTATGTCCAGCAGACCAAATCACCATACAGCCAATAATAAATAAAGCAATGTAGTGAAAGCTTTCTACGGCAAGATTGCCTAAACGATCGAGGAGGGATTCAAGTTTTATAATTCGTGGGTCGCGGTGGCTCATGGCTTATCCTCCTATATAAAGTGTTAAATTTCATTAAATAACAAGCAAGTTTCATGCACATTAAATAGCGAAATTAGATTTTTTTTAAATAAATTGGCTGAATTTTAATGTTATGTTGTTCGGGTGATATTTCGTCTGAGAAAAATAGAATGTATTTGCCGACTCATTTTCAGCAGGAAGATTTAACGGAGCTATTTGACTGTATTGAAGCGCATCCATTAGCCAGTGTGATGGTGGTTCATGAAGGGGAAATTGAGGCCAATCATATTCCGCTGGAACTGGATCGTTCAGCTGGCAAAAAGGGCATGCTTCGTGGGCATATTGCCAAAGCAAATTCGCTGTTTAACTTACTGGAACATGAGCGATCAGCTTATGTGATTTTTCATGCAGATCAGGCATATATTTCGCCAAATTGGTACGAAGGAAAACAAGAACATCACCGCGTCGTGCCGACATGGAATTATCGTGTAGTGCATGTCAAAGGCAAAATACGTAAAGTCACGGATGAAAAATATTTGCGTGGAATTTTGGCTCGTTTAACTCGTACTCATGAAGCCACGCAAGCTGTGCCATGGAAAATGGGTGATGCACCGAATGATTTTATTATTGAACAATTAGAGAAAATTGTGGCGATTGAAATCGAAATAGACTCAATTGTGGGTAAGTTTAAAGTGAGTCAAAACCGCAGTATTGTAGATGCGATGAATGTAGCAAAGGCGTTGGCGACTTCGAATGCTGAAATGGCAGATTCGGTGCGGCAGTATCATCCAGTAGAGAAATAAAAAAAGCCCGAATATTCGGGCTTTTTTATTTCAAACTTAAGGAGGCTTAAGCCTGATTGGTAAAGTAATCTTCAGAGAAGTTCATAATTACTTCAGAACCTGCTTTTACTTTTTGAATGCGTACAGCAAGTTCAGGTAAAACGCGTTGAACGAAATACAGTGCAAGAGACAGTTTGTTTTGATAGAACTCGCCGTCTTTATCTTTGGCTGCATTGGCAATGCGGGCAAACATATAAGAGAAGCTGAGTAGGCCTACAGCATGTAGATAATCCACCGCTGCAGAGTTCGAGAATTCTACGTTTTCACTTGCTGCTTCAAGTACATATTGCGTTACAGACTCAACTTCTGCAGCTGCATCTAAAGTTGCATCTTTAATGAAGTTTAGGTCAGCGCTTAAGTCATTGGCAAAATCACGGATTTCTTGGATGTATTCAGCAATGAACGCGCCGCCACATTTAATGGTTTTACGGCCGATTAAATCTTGAGATTGAACGCCGTTGGTACCTTCGTAAATTTGGGCAATACGTAAGTCACGGATACATTGTTCCATACCCCATTCACGGATAAAGCCATGTCCACCAAACACCATTTGTGCATCTAAAGTGGCGTTGAATGCTGTGTCTGTTAGGTATGCTTTTGCAATTGGTGTTAAAAGCGCAACACGGTCATTGGCTTTTTTCACTGCTTCTGCATCGGTAGAGAATTTAGTGATGTCGAGTTGCTGGCCAACATAGACTGCAAATGCACGAGATGCTTCATTGTTCGCACGTGCATTTAATAACATACGACGTACATCACCGTGAACTAAAATGCTGTCCGCTGGTTTAGCAGGGGATTGCACGCCAGATGCGCTACGGCCTTGTAGACGGTCTGTCGCATATTGCGCAGCATTTTGGTATGCAAATTCAGAAGCGCCGAGGCCTTGAATACCCATAGATAAACGTTCGTAGTTCATCATCACGAACATTGCAGCAAGGCCTTCGTTTTCTTTACCCACGAGGTAACCTTTCGCGCCGTCAAAGTTCATTACACACGTTGCAGATGCTTTGATCCCCATTTTGTGTTCGATTGAACCTGGGCCTGCTGCATTGCGCTCACCTAAAGAACCGTCAGCATTCACGATGAACTTCGGCACGATAAACAGTGAAATACCGCGTGAACCTGCAGGTGCATCTGGTGTTTTTGCCAAGACTAAGTGAATGATGTTTTCAGAAAGATCGTGGTCACCGCCAGTAATGAAAATTTTCGTACCTGTGATGTTGTAGGTGCCGTCTTCATTGCGTTCAGCTTTAGTTTTAATAATGCCTAAGTCTGTACCTGCATGTGGTTCAGTTAAGCACATCGTGCCTGACCATTCACCTGTATACATTTTTGGTAGGTAAGTTTCTTTTTGCTCTTGTGATGCATAGCTGTTTAATGCCATGCCTGCACCAACTGAAAGAAGCGGGTAGAGCATGAAAGATGGATTCGTCGCAAAAAGCATTTCGTCAGACAGAACAGTCAGCATTTTTGGCATGCCTTGACCGCCCCATTCTTCGTCTGCACCTAGACCAATCCAGCCACCTTCAGCATATTGTTTAAATGCTTCTTTAAAGCCAGCAGGTGTTGTTACGCTACCGTTGTTATATGTTGCACCTTCTTCATCACCTGTACGGTTTAAAGGATGCGTTACGTTTTGAGCAAATTTTGCCATTTCTTCTAAAATTGCTTCAGCCGTTGCTGCATCTACATGTGCAAGATTTTCATTGTCTTGCCAGAATTGTTCTGCTTTAAATACATCGTTTAGGATGAATTTCATGTCCGCAAGAGGTGCGTTATAAATTGGCATCGTGTGTCACCTGTTTATTGTTTGATTCGTAACGATTTAATCAGTCTAAGCGATAATTTTTTGCAGTGTTAGACGACTAAAGGCTTAATTTTTGAATTAGTTATAAAGAAAAAGGACTGCCAAATCAATGACTGTCCTTTGTTCTTTTTATTGTTCAGTGTGCACTGAAATTAGAATGCAAAGTGTTCAGCATCTAAAGTCATGAGTGGATCTACACCACCAGCAATCACGTCTACGTGTGCGCGAACACGTGGCAAGATTTTCTTGAAGTAGAAACGTGCTGTTGTGATTTTCGCGTTGTAGAAGTCAACTTCAGTTGTACCTGCTGCAAGTGCTTCTTGTGCTACAAGTGCCATACGTGCCCATAGGAAAGCAAGTGTTACGTAGCCAGAGAAGTATAGGTAATCAACTGCTGCGCCACCCACTTCGTCAGGGTTTTGCATTGCTTTCATACCAATTTGCATTGTTAAGTCACCCCATTCTTTGTTTAGGGTAGCAAGCGGTGCAACAAACTCAGCCATTGCTGCATTATCTTTGTTTGCTTCTGCAAATTTGTGGATGATCTTAGTGAAGTCTTTCAACATTGCACCTTGAGTACCCAATACTTTACGGCCTAACAAGTCAATCGCTTGGATTTCAGTTGTACCTTCGTATAAGCAAGAGATACGTGTATCACGTACGATTTGCTCCATACCGTGTTCTGAAATGAAACCGTGACCACCGAAGACTTGAACACCGTGTTTCGCAGATTCAGAACCTGTTTCAGTTAAGAATGCTTTAGCGATTGGTGTAAGAAGAGACAAGATGTTGTCAGAGAACTTACGTTCTTCTTCAGTCGCGCCTTTTTCTACCACGTCAGCGTGTTGAGCAAGTAAGTAAACTAGTGCACGACCGCCTTCTGCAAATGCTTTTTGTGTGAATAGCATGTTGCGTACAGCAGGGTGAACGATAATTGGATCTGCTTCTTTTTCTGGTGCTTTAGGGCCAGTTAAAGAACGCATTGCTAGACGGTCTTTTGCATAAGTTAAAGCACCTTGGAAAGCGCCTTCAGATGCAGATAGACCTTGTACAGCAGTACCAATACGTGCAGTGTTCATGAATGTGAACATGCAGTTTAGGCCACGGTTTTCTGGTCCAATGAGGAAACCTTTTGCGTTGTCAAAGTTGATCACGCATGTAGAGTTACCATGGATACCCATTTTGTGTTCGATTGAACCACAACGTACGCCGTTACGCTCGCCTACAGAACCATCTGCAGTTAAGTTGAACTTAGGTACGATGAATAAAGAAATACCTTTTGTACCTTTAGGTGCGCCAGGAAGACGTGCAAGAACGATGTGGACGATGTTCTCAGCCATGTCGTGTTCACCAGCAGAGATAAAGATTTTCTCGCCAGAAATTGCATAGCTACCATCTGCTTGTGGTTCAGCTTTAGTACGGATAATACCAAGGTCAGAACCTGCATGAGATTCTGTTAAGCACATTGTGCCCGTCCAAACACCTGATACTAGGTTTGGAAGGTAAGCTGCTTTTTGTTCTGCAGAACCATGGTGCTCTAAAGTACGTACAGCACCATGAGAAAGACCAGGGTACATACCCCAAGCCCAGTTCGCAGTACCGACCATTTCAGAGATAGAAATACCTAAAGAGTTTGGTAATGCTTGACCGCCAAACTCTTCATCTGCAGAAAGAGAAGGGAAGCCTAGTTCGATGTATTTTTGATACGCTTCTTTAAAGCCAGTTGGAGTTGTTACAACGCCATCGTTCCAAGTACAGCCTTCACGGTCGCCGACTTGGTTTAAAGGAGATAGTTCGTTTTCACAGAAATCTGCAGCGGCTTCTAAATATTGGTCAACCAATTCACGGCTTACGGTGTCAGAAAATGCAGGAAGTTTCGCATAATGTTCTTCAGCATTTAATAATTCATGCAGAACGAATTGCATATCACGTAAAGGCGCTTTGTATTGTGGCATATCGTTTTCCTCAATACTGGTTTCTACCAGCGTTAATAATCCTAAATAAAGGTTAATCGTGTCTTCAATGACACATGTTTTTGCAATGGGTTAATCGTGCAACATCTTATTGTAAGGTACAAGCATTTCCAGGGCATTTCTTAGTGACTGTAAAGTCAAAGAATCTGATCTTGAAAATCCTAAGTGTGTAGAGTGTATACAGTTTTGCTTCAATATTAATGAGCAGAATAGTCAAAAACGTAAAAAGTTATGTCGCCTCATAAAGCGCTATTTAAAACAGTTGCTTAACGATAATTAAGTTGTTGTATCAAAGGGCTGAAGGTGATGAGTACATGCAGAGGCTAAATGGAGTCATGAAAAGTGAAATACTGTGCATAAAAAAGGCGCGCAATAGAGCGCCTCATGTGACTATTTCTAGTCTATCGGATCTTTTGTGTCAGCTTAAGCGGTTTTAAGGGGGGCATTAGGGATAAAGCGAACTTCACATTTACCTGCAATCGTACGTTCGCCAGATTTAATTTGTACCGCTGTACCATTGGCTTTAGCTTGGCAAGCTTGAGCAATGGCTTGTTGATGTGCTTGACGCTCAGCTAAACGTTGATCGAATTGTTTAACCAATTCAGCGCGTTTGGCATCTGTGAGTGGCTCAGCAGAACGCATGTGCATTGGGCCATTCATATCACCACGCATTGGACGGTGTTCGCCACGCATTGGCTTTTGTTCTGCACGTGCTTGCTTGAACTCTTGTTTGATCGCTTGACGATCCGCTTTAAATTGAACCGTGCAGGTACCATCAATAACTTTGTCACCAGCTTTGACTTGAACGGCAGTCCCCGATGCTTTGTTATCGCAGGCCTGCTTCATTTCTTTAAACACTTGGCGTTGTTCAGCACGCATTTCTTTCATTTGCTCGCGTTGTTCTGGAGACATTTTGCGCGCTGAATCACCATGATGTTCTTTCATCATACGTTGATGATCATTGGCTTGATTTGCAGTGGTTGATTGGCAGGCTGTTAATGCACCCATACTGATAACACTTGCACCGATTAACGCGAGTTTGGTCGTTTTGTTCATTGGTTTCGCCCCACTGCATATATTGAATATTTGATGCTTAAAGATTAAATAATAATGATGAAGAAACAATGAAGAGTTTTTTAGACCAGTGTTCGTTACAATAATAAATATAGAAGAAAAAATAGAGACTCTATTTTGAATATCCGTCGTGTGCCCATTGCTTTACGTTTATTTCTGACTGTGCTGTTGACCACTTTAGTGATCACAACGGTGAGTTTGGGCGTGCTTCATTGGAATATGCAACGTAATTTTACCAATTATGTTGCAGATGTTGAAATGCAGAAACTGGATTTACTGATCCATAATTTGTCCGATGTCTATGATGTGTATCAGGACTGGGGCAATGCTATTCAGGCGCAAATATTACAAATAGAAGGTAATGCAGGGCCTGATGACTATGACCGATTATCAAATTGGTGGTTACGTCGTCAGTATGATATTGCACTGCAACAACGCTATTTTAAAGAACATACTTTGGTGGCAGCCACCCCGACTCTAAATCCATCGGATATTGAAAAACATAAGGCGGATCTTGCCGAATTAGATTTTATTGAACGTAATTTACCTTCGGAATTTCGCCCATTTGATGGCTTAAAATTTCCTTTAAGTTCAAATCAAAATGTATTTAGACCCAAAGATCCGAAGGATGCAAAAGCATCGGAACAAGCAGACTCTTCAAAATCACAACCCGATGGCAAAAAGCAATTTATTCAAATGCCAGATCGTTTGGGCTTGAGCTCACGTTTATCTTTATATGATGCAAAACACCAATTTGTTGTGGGCGAACCAACAGATGCAAATATTTCCTATCGTCCGATTATGGTGAAAAATCAGGTCGTTGGTTATTTGGGTTTAAAACCTGTACTTGATCAAGATGATGCGATTAGTATTAACTTTTTTAGTAAGCAGAAACGTTATTTGATTTTGGTGTATGGTTTAACCTTATTGGCCAGTTTAATTGCTTCATTATTACTAGCGACCTATTTTAAAAAGCCGATTCAGCGCTTATTAAATGGAACACGTGAATTAACCAAAGGCCATTATCAGCATCAAATTACTGTCAATCGTAATGATGAGTTAGGCGATTTATCAAATGAGTTAAATCAGTTGGCCATGATTTTAGATCAACATGAAACATCACGTCGTCAATGGGTGGCCGATACTTCACATGAACTGAAAACCCCGCTGGCTGTACTCCAAGCGCAAATTGAAGCCATGCAGGATGGCATACGTAAGCCAACGCCTGAGCATTTTGCCTCAATGCTCAATCAGGTGAGCAGTTTGAAAAAACTGACCCAAGATTTGGCAGATTTAGCACAAGCTGAAGCGATGCAATTGAAATGCTATATGGCCAATGTGAATCCGTGGCAGGTGATTGTGCAAGAAGTTGAAAACTTTAAGCCGAAGTTTGAGCAGGCACACTTAACAGTGAGTGCACAGGGTGAGGGTGCTGATTTACAATTGGATATAGACCGTTTTAAACAAATTATGGTGAACTTACTGGGTAACAGTATTCGTTATACTGAAGCGGGTGGTGAGGTTCGAATTCATACTGAACAAAATGATGCCTATTGGATGGTGTACGTTGACGATAGTCCATTAGGGCTCAGCGATGAGCAGTTGGCTAATTTAGGGCAACGCTTCTATCGTGTAGACGATTCGCGCACACGCAGTACTGGTGGAACAGGTTTAGGTTTGGCATTATCTGGCAAAATTGCGCAAGCAATGGGTGGTGAGCTCAGTTTTGATCATTCGCCATTGGGTGGATTACGTTGCAAGTTAAGCTTCCCAAAACAAGTGAACTCTTAAAAGGAAAATAAGCATTTATGAAGCATATTATGCTGGTTGAAGATGAAGTAGAACTTGCACAACTGGTGCGTGATTATTTAGAAGCAGCAGGCTTTGAAGTGAGCATGTTTCATGATGGCCAAGAGGCCTATGAGAGTTTTACACAGCGTAAGCCTAGTCTAATGATTTTAGATTTGATGGTGCCGCGTATGGATGGTCTCACCATTTGCCGTAAAGTGCGTGAGCAGTCAGATCTGCCAATTATTATGGTCACTGCCCGTACTGAGGAAATTGACCGTGTGTTGGGCTTAAATATGGGTGCAGATGATTATGTTTGTAAGCCTTTTAGCCCGAAAGAATTGGTTGCACGTGTACAAGCGGTATTACGTCGTCTAGAGCGTAAAGCTGAGCCAGAAAGCAACGATTTATTCCGTATGGACAAAGGCCAGCAACGTGTTTGGTATCAGCAAAAGTCATTAAACCTCACACCAACAGAGTTTCGATTACTGGAACTATTTTTGGAGCATGTGGGGCAAGTGTATTCGCGTGCGCAGTTGCTAGATCACATTAACCCAGACAGCTTTGATGTTGCTGACCGTGTCATTGACAGCCACATTAAAAACCTACGCCGTAAAATTTCTGAAGCTGCCGAAACGGGCAACCGTCATGAGTGGATTCAGGCGGTGTATGGCGTTGGTTATCGTTTTGAATATCCTGAAGATTAATTATATTTAGATCATCTCAAGGCGAATGCATACAAATGTGTTCGCCTTTTTTATTGGGGTGAGTTAGCCACAATAGCGCCTAACACGGCTAAAAAGATTTACAATCTACTTTTTTATCAGATGAGAACGTGTTGTGAGCAGCCAAATGCCTCAACTGCAGCGCCGATTGAAGAACCGCCATATTCAGCTGATTGCCATGGGCGGTGCAATTGGTACAGGCCTATTTTTAGGTTCTGCACATATTATTGAATCGGCTGGGCCATCGATCATTTTAGGTTATTTGATTGGCGGTTTGATTGCCTTTTTAATTATGCGCCAGCTGGGTGAAATGATTGTACAAGAGCCAGTAACAGGTTCATTCAGTTATTTTGCCTTTAAATATTGGGGTAATTTTGCAGGATTTTTAACAGGCTGGAACTACTGGATTTTGTATATTTTAGTGGTGATGACTGAGCTGACGGCCATTGGTAAATATGTGAATTATTGGTGGCCACATGTGCCAGCATGGGTTTCGGTACTGGTATTTTTTGCGGTCATTACCCTTGCCAATTTAGCCAATGTCAAACTGTATGCAGAATCTGAATTTTGGCTGTCGATGATTAAAGTTGTAGCCATTGTTGCCATGATTATTTTTGGTGTGTATTTGCTACTTACCGCAAGTGCAGATTCAACCGCTTCAATCAGTAATTTGTGGGCACATGGGGGCTTTTTCCCGCATGGTTTTGAAGGCTTATTTTATATGTTGGCCTTTATGATGTTTGCCTTTGGTGGCATTGAGCTGATCAGCATGGCGGCCGCTGAAACTGAAAACCCCGATCAAAACATCCCGAAAGCGGTAAATCAAACCGTGATCCGCGTGTTCTTGTTTTATATCTGCTCTTTGGCGGTCTTGCTGTCGCTGGTGCCTTGGAATCAATTGAAACTTGGTGGTTTGGATCATAGCCCATTTGTGATGATCTTTAATCAGATGGGGATTGATTGGGCGGCACATTTGTTGAATTTTATTATTTTGACGGCGTCAGTTTCGGTCTGTAACAGCGGAATGTATGCCAATAGTCGTATGCTGTTAGGCTTGGCAGAACAGGGCAATGCACCTAAAGTCTTTAAGCAAGTGAATAAGCACGGTACGCCGATGGCTGCAGTTTTATTTTCTGCGTTGCTGATTTTTGGTTGTGTGTTGCTGAATTATTTCTTGCCTGAAAAAGCTTTAAGTTATTTGATTTATATTGTGGTGAGTGCTGCTGTACTGAATTGGATGTTGATCAGCTTGATTCATTTGAAATTTAGAAAAGCAATGCAGCAACAGGGTATACAGACTAAATTTCCAGCCTTATGTGCACCATTCACCAACTATTTTGTTTTAGCGTTCATGCTGATGATTTTATACATCATGTGGAATCAGGGCTTTATGCTGTCGGTACTGATGCAGCCACTATGGATTTTACTGCTATTTGTACTGTTTAAAGTGATGCAAACAAAGAAGGTTTAATGCAATAAAGGCTTAGGGAAGAGCCTTTTAAAGTATCCAATTTTAAAAGTAAATTTGTTTAACAACGATGTTGAAAGCGTTTTAAGAAATTGCCTTTAGAAGCAAATAGATTTTAAATTTTAATTTGTACATTGACCTAAATGACTTTAAAAAATTAAAGCCATTTAGGTCTGCTTTTATATTTTATGGATTGAAGGCTTGTTTAAACATTGGAACTAAAAGCTTATTCCCATATTCACTTAAATGATTACCATCACGATAAATCGGGCGTCCTTTATATTCAGAAATACATTCATTTCCTTTACATAAAAGTAATGCAGGGTCTAAGACCTTGGCCTGACATTGCGCTGCACTTTCCTGAATAATTTTGCGAATTTCTCCTGATCTTTTTAAGTAGGCATCGTGTGAAATAAATATTTTTTCATTGCGCTTGTAGAATACATTCTTAATAATTCTTTGCGGTAAATTGAAACCCACTTCTGGAATCGGTTGCACGATATATACAGGGTTAGTCTTAGAGGTTTGACATAAAACTTCAGTGAGATTTTTTTGAAATGAAATCATTCGATTCTTTTGAGTGATATTTGGATTATCATCAAAATAAACAGAAGGTTTAGAGCCTCTCGCGTCCATGTGATCCGGGTCATTTTCTCCAATTAAGTAGCTTGGATATCTGGCAATGAACACCATTGGAATATTTTCATATTTTTTGGATGCAATTAAGTTTAAACGTTGTTGGTTGATTTCTGGGCAAGGACTTTTATCTTTGTAAAATTGCATATTGGGAATAAATGGGCAAGCAGCAGTTGCAAATGAAATGATACCTTCTGCTTTCAAATTAAAACTTGTTGCTACAGAAGTGGTCAATGCATCAGCATGGCTATCTCCAACAACAATAGCTTGAATTTTAGCTGGATTTCCTATGATACATTCATGTAACTCTTGTTGGTCGCAATCATAAGGATTGGTGTTATTGATTTCTTCATTCGCTATTTTAGCTGCTTCTGGAAGTCGTGAATCTACACCATCATTTGATTTAAGAAAATGTCCAAAGCCTAAAAGGAATAAAGCGAGATAAATTGCTTTTACTTTATAAATTTCTTTCCACGATGAATAGCGTGGGAAATGAATCTTTTCAATAGCGTGATAACTTAAGAAACCACATAAAATTGACAGCGGTATTCCGTATATCCACCAATTTTCGAGACCAAGGTAGAAACCCAATACAACCAAGGGCCAGTGCCAAACATAAATTGAGTAAGACCATTTACCAATATGACTAAAAACAGGATTGTTAATGAAAATATTCTGTTGGTACTGACTCACAATAATTAAATACGCACCAAGGACGGGAATTAGCGCCATATAACCCGGCCAAAGCGTATCTTTAGAGATAAAGATATACGATGCTAGAATTAGCACGAGCCCTAAGCATTGGGTCATAAGCTGTGACTTTTTGGTGTTTAATGACCAAGGATAGAGGAATGCTAAACCACCTATGAGCATTTCCCATGCACGGCTAGTCAGTAAAAAATAGGCAGTTTTGCTGTCTTTATAGGTTGCATATATACAATAAATAAAGCTGACTAAAAACAGCCCAAGCACTACACGTTTTAAATTATGAAGGCTTAAATATTTTTTAAGCATCAAAATGATAAGTGGAAAAAATATATAAAATTGCCACTCAACAGACAAAGACCATGTATGTAACAACCATTTAGTATGCTCAGCAGTATCGAAATAGCCCCCACCTTTTGAAAAAAGAAGATTGGAGATAAAGAAAGAGCTTTTTTCGATTTGTCGCCCTAAATCTTTATAATCAACAGGGGCTAAATAGAACCAACCAAATACCAGCACAACCGCGATCATTGCAGCAAGTACAGGAATAATCCGGTTTGCTCGTGCGGTGTAAAATTTAAACAGATTAAATGTGTTTTTTTCAATGCCATTAAAAATAATGGCTGTCATCAAAAAGCCAGAAATGACAAAGAAGACATCTACACCAGCAAAACCACCAGTTAGCCATTGTGGATTAAAGTGAAAAAGTACAACGGCCAATACAGCTATGGCTCGTAATCCATTGATATCGTGTCTGAATTGCATAAATAAAATAGCTAATCATTTAATTTGGGGGGGATTCTAACTTTAATTAGAGATTGATCGATTGAAATTTCTATTTTTTTTAAATTAAAAATCATGCTATAGGAGACGTAAGAGCTCAATTCGCTGTTGCTCAGCTTTTTTTAGCTTTGAGACCACCAATTCATAAGAATTCAGCACCAAATCTTGCAGCAATTCATCTTCCAACGCTTCATCTGCAAATACAGAAATCCAATGCTGCTTATTCATGTGCCAGCCTGCGCGAATAAAGGGATAAATATCTCTAAGCATGCTTCCATTGTCTGGCAGTACCTTTAAGTTGATCGCTGCTTTGCTTTCTAAATGAAAACTTAGCATAAAAACTTTATCCATGACCTTATACACATCACAGCCGTCGCCAAACGGTTGAGTCACTGTTACTTCCGGCAGTTTTAGGGCGGTATGGGCAACAATTTGATGTAAATGCATAAGCAGTCGGTTCTAATTGTAATTGTGGATAATGTTTAAATTATCCACAATTTTGAGCTGATTCAAGCTTGAGTGTGTGGATAAATTTTAAGAAGAACAGCTGACCATGACTTCAGGTACATCGCTTGGCAATGGCCCTAAATCTGCTGCTTGTTCAAGTTCAGGCTGTTTGCTAAATGGCTGGCTGAGCAATGTAAACAAACGCTCAACTTCCGAAAAATCATTACGCTCAGCAAGTTCAATTGCCTTTTGCGCCATGTGGTTACGCAAAATGTATTGCGGGTTGGCTTGTGCCATTTCAGCATCTAAAGCATGGGTATCCTGATTTTCACGGATGCTTTCATATTGCGTTAGGAAAGCTTCAAAAGCACGGCGGTCAAGGCAGTCATCTTTAATGGTTTCATATTGTTTTTCTTGCAGACGGATAAAGCTTTGCGTGTAGTCGAGCTGTTCGGTCTGCAAAATACGCAAGAACGCCATTGCGCAGTCAAAACTGTCTGTGTGGAAACTTGGCAGGCCCATTTTCTGAGCTAAGCCCAATTTATAATGCTCCAAGAAGGTCAGTTCAAAATGCTCTAAACATTTGGCTAGATCTTCTTTCCATTGTTCTTTGTCATAGTCTGCAGGGCAGAGCGGTACTAAGTTATTCAGCCATTGCCATAAATTCCAATGACCAATACTTGGCTGCTGCTGGTAGGTATAACGGCCTTGGTAGTCCGAATGATTGTTGACCCAATTTGGACGGAAGCGCTCTAAGAAACCATAAGGGCCAAAGTCCAGAGTCGAACCTGTGATATTGAGATTATCGGTATTCATTACGCCATGTGCAAAGCCGACCAGCTGCCATTTCGCAATCATCACGGCGGTACGCTGAATGACTTGAGTGGCAAATGCTAAAATTGGCTGCTCTGCCTCTAAGCAATCAGGGTAATGCCATTCGATACATTTTTGGGTGAATTCAGGCAGTAAATCCCCCTGATATTGATTGATCCATTCAAAATGCCCCAAGCGAATATGACAGTCTGAAGTGCGCAGCACCATTGCGCCTAATTCTAATTTTTCACGCTGTACACCTTGCTCGGAGCTGGTGAAACCAACTGCATTGCTGGATGTAACGCCTAAGCTGTTAAGCGCATGTCCTGCCAAATATTCACGAATGGTTGAGCGCAGTACTGCACGGCCGTCACCCATCCGTGAGTAAGGCGTAGAACCAGCGCCTTTTAAATGCAGGTCAATGGTTTGCCCATCTTTATCTACAATTTGCGCAATCAGCAAACCGCGACCATCACCTAATTGTCCTGCCCATTGCCCAAATTGATGGCCCGCATAAACCATCGCCAAAGGTTCAAATTCGGCAAAAGTTTTTTGACCGCTGCAGATTTCAACCCAGTGCTGAATATCATCTTCTGACCATTGTAGCTGTGCGGCCAAAGCTGCATTAAAATGGCCAGCCTTAGCGCCTTTGAGCGGGCTTGGCTGCTGATGGTGATATAGGCGGGAAGGGAGCGTGTTATAGCGCGGGTTAAACTGCATAGTTGTCTTGGAAAAAGTAGCTGTGCTGAAACTATAGCAAAGTGAAGGCAGTGATGGCAGAGCCAGATGTTACGGTATTTATTATGCAGCGCAAAAAATAAAGCCCCATGACGGGGCTTTATCTGCAGCGCTTCAGTTTATTCTGAAACTGCTTTCTTTTTAATGTTGCGCATGAGCGTTGTAACTGTTTCACGGTGCTGTGAAAGGCGCTGTTCAACTTGCTGGAATTCAAGTTTTAGCTTGTCATCCATTTGGTGAATTTTTTCAGCGACTGCAGTCTTTTTCGCTTGAATTTCTTGTTCTTTCAGCTTAGCCCAATCATTTAGCGTGTTAGTAAACGCATCATATTCAAGAGCAATTTTGCTTTTTACTTGAGCTACGTCATCATTTACATTTAGGCCATAAACAGCTAGATCTTGTTCTGCATATTTAAACTTCATCGCAAGTTCAGCTTTCTTGATGTTAAAGCTTGGGATACGACGTAAATTCTTAGCAAGACCTAATTTAGAACAGGTCCAAATTAACCATTTTGTAGGATCGTACTGCCACCATTTCACACCGTTACGGTAGTCGTATTGGAAAATGTGGTGGTAGTTGTGGTAACCCTCACCCCAAGTTGCAATCGCAAGGATGAAGTTGTCACGTGCAGTATTTTCGTCTGTATATGGACGAGAACCCCACATGTGGCACAGTGAGTTAATAAAGAATGTTACATGATGGCTCAGAATCAAACGTACTAGGCCGCCAAGCAGCAATACGCCCCACATGTCGCCAACAGCCCAGCCGATCGGCAATAAAATACCGGCATGAACTGCAATGACTAAAGGCACATAGTATTTGTCTTGGAACATGACCAATTTATTGTTTAATAAATCCGGTGCATTTTTATAGTTGGCGCCGCCTGACTTATAGTCACGAAGCATCCAGCCAATATGCGCGAACCAAAAACCGCGGTTAATTGAGTACGGGTCGTGATCGACATCATCAACATGACGGTGATGGGTACGGTGGCCAGAAGCCCAAAACAAAATACTGTTTTGTACTGCAAATGTGCCCATGATCATCAGGACAATTTGCATTGGCAAAGTCGCTTCATAAGCGCGGTGCGCCCATAAGCGGTGATATCCCGCCGTGATCCCCAAGCTACTGAAGCCAAGCAGCACAAACATGCTGATCCAGGCTGCCGCGCTAAAATCATGGTGGTATGCATATAACGGGATTGCAATAATTGCCACAAGCGGCAAAAACAACAGTGCGAAAACGGCAATCCAGTTGATTGGTGCTTTGGGTTGGGGAGCGGTCATCGCCAGCTTAACTCCTAGAACCTTGGGAGGTATATCAGAATACAAAAACCATAAATGGATTATGGATTAATAGAACTGCATATTAGCATGAGCTTTCTCATGCTCACAGCATTATTGCACAACTGTATTGTGCAAAACAGTAACAGAATAAAACCGCGATTTAATTTATTTCCAATCCGTTGCTGTTGCTGGCTTAGATGCGGTTTTATATTGCCCTGAAATGTGCAAAACGCATAGCGAAATTAGTGGACCTTCGGTCATTATTTCCACAGTGTTTTAGTCGGATTTTTTAATGCTTTTGAGGCTGTTAACTGCATCATAGAATAGTATATTTATGTTGATTCAGGCGATATCTAAATGCTGTAGCATTAGTTTTGGAAAGTCTGTAATCAGCCCATTAACGCCCATTTTTTGCAAATGTTTGGCACGTTCGACATCATTCACTGTCCAGACACTGATTTTTAAATCAGCTTGCTGTGTAGCCAGCAGGATTTCATCGTTCGCCAGCTGATTCATCCAGCCGATTTGACAACAGCCCAATTGCAATGCCTGTTCGATGGCTAAAAGGCCGATATCTTCTTCAATGAGCAAACCGCGTTTAAAGGTTGAATTCTGCTGCTGTAAAGCTTGATGAATTTTTAAGTCGAAACTGGTGATCACCGCATTGTGCTCAAAGCCTTGCAGCTGTTTTTGCAATTCGCTAATTAAGGCGTTGGCCTGTTCTGCTGTCTCGACTGCTTTGACTTCAACCTCTAAGTGCTCAAAGTCCTGCATGATGTTCAGGCTTAGCTTTAAAGTTGGAGTGATTTGTTTAGGCCAGTCCAGCCAAATATGCGCTTGGTTATAAGGTTCGAGTTCTAGGCTTGAACATGCATACAGCTGTTGGTCTATGCCTGTGGTGCGCAGGAAATTATCATCATGCATGATGATCAGTTCATGGTCTTTAAGCTGGCGGACATCAAATTCTACAGCGCGTATGCCAAGGTCATGGATGTATTGGAAGCCTGCGAGGGTGTTTTCTGGGGCTTCGCCACGGGCGCCACGGTGTCCGATGATTTGCATGATCATTTTTCTGTTATGTGTTTGTAGCTGATTTTAACGCTAAAGACATGAGAGTTAAAAGTAGTTACATGAATATAGGATGAGCAAAAGCCTTATTGGTCGTGTTGGGTATAATTTGTGCTAAAAAAATTAGCTGGGGGATTGGATGCTGCCTTTACAGCATTGGAATCCTGTGAAAAGTTAAATTGATTTGTGAAGCTGATCTTTTACTTTTGAAAGATCAAAAGTAACAAAAATCTATTGTTGGGTAAAAGGTTCGTCCCTGAAACCTTTACCCAACGGCGGCATCCTTGCCGCCTGTCGCGAATTAGACATTGTATAAGACGCATTTTTTAAGGCAGATTAAACGGTTTAGAATGATCTGAATTTAAATCGTGTCGTTAATGTTCTTTTGCCAAAGCACTTCAGAACCGCCTTCTGCACGTTGTAATGTACGTGATGCGACAAATAACCAGTCAGACAGGCGGTTCAAAAGCTGCAATGACGGCGCTTGAATGTTTTGGTCACGGTTATGTACAGCCATTAAACGGCGTTCTGCACGTCGGCAAACGCTACGTGCTTGATGAGCAAAGCTGCACACCAATGTTCCAGATGGCAAAATAAAGTCTTTTAGCATCGGCAATGCTTCATTCATTCGGTCAATGTCATTTTCCAAAAACTCAATAGATACAGGCTGTACCAAGTTGAAGTTTGGAATGCAGACTTCACCGCCCAAATCGAATAACCAATGCTGAATTAGACTAAGAGATTTATCCCAAGCCGCTTTGTCTTCAATGTTGCTGAGGGCAATATGCGAACGCAGAATACCAATACTTGAATTGAGTTCATCGACATCGCCTAAGGCTTCAATGCGTAAATCATCCTTTGCTACACGTGATCCGTCACCTAAACCTGTCGTGCCTGAGTCGCCAGTGCGGGTATAAATTTTACTTAAACGGTGGCCCATTTTAATTGTCCATTTTTGATAAAAAGTTGAATAAAGTGATGTGCATTAATATTTAACAGTGACACCGATAGAGGCTAAACGCCCACCATTCATATAATACAAACCTGAACCATACGATGAGGTTTCGTATTCGACATCACCAATATTTTGTAAATTGGTAAAGACTTTGAGGTTGGGATTGATATTCCAAAAAGCGCTCATATCAATGGTGGCATATCCAGGATTGCGTGCCTGATAATCCACGGCATCTGACTTAGCATTTAAGGTTGCATTCATGCCATACATGTCATTGCTCCAACCTGTAGTCAAGCTTAAGTTCTGACGTGGTCGGCGCTGTAAATCTTGTTTTTTCTCATTATCTTGTGCTTTCACATAATGATAGCTGAGTTTGCTTGACCACCCGCCATTTTGCCATTGCAGATAGGTTTCCACACCTTTATACACCGCTGTATTAAGGTTTTCTAAGGTGTAATTAGGGCCATTCACAATCAAATGATCCACTTTGGTATGTTACACGGACAGACCGGTACTTAGCCCATGATTCAGTTTTTGGTCGACACCAACTTCATAAGAAATGCTTTCTTCGGGCTTTAAGTTTGGATTACCTGACCAACTGTTATAGCGTTCGTCTAAGGTTGGTGATTTAAACGCTGTACCAATATTGGCATACACACTGGTGAGTGGCAGTGCTTGCAGACGAATCGCAGCTTGACCAATGGTATGGCTGCCATATTTTGCATCATCTTCTAGGCGAATTCCGAGCTGGGTATTAAGACCACCTTGATGATATTGATGTTGTACGTAATAACCAGTGCTACGGTTATCATCTTGATAGGCCGTGCCATAAGACACAATATCACCGCTGATTTTACGATGTGTGATCCCGCTTAAAAGCGTTTGCTTTGGCGTCAGCTCAAGTTTTGAATAGATTTCCGCTTCTTGGGTTTTATTGTGGGTGAAGTCGGTGGTTGTGACCTGATCTAGCTCATCTTTAAATTGAGAAAGGCGGGCGTGCAGTTCTAAAGCAGGTAATAGACGCACTTCACCACGTAGGTTGATCATTTCATTGTTAAAATCTTGCGCGACATTGCTGTAGTTCAAGCAGTTATAGTCTTTATCTTCATTGCTACAACTGACATAAAAGCTACGACCATCGTTATGACTATAGTCCAATGAAAATGCATGATTTTCTTGTTTTGATCCGACTTTTGCACTCCAGCCTTTTTGGTCATAGCTTGCTCTGCTCAGTTCATCTAGGTCAAACACTTTGGTGGCATCTGATTCTAAGCGTTGCCCTCGAATCTGTGCGTAATAGCCATTTTTTGCGGCATCTGCGCCAATAATACTTTTATAGGTTTTGTGTTCACCCACTTCCGTACTGGCAAAGGCTGTATTTTTCGTTGGTGTCTTGGAAATAATTTGTACCACACCGCCAATCGCATCTGAGCCATACAACACAGAGGCAGGGCCTTTTAACACTTCTATTTGTTGAATATCGGTAGTATCTAGAAACTGTAATGGCGCCATGCCCGAGGTGGTTGAATTTAAGCGCACACCATCGCGCAGTACTAAGGTATGGTCAGATTCTGTGCCACGCACAAAAATCGAAGCCACTTGTCCTAAACCGCCGTTTTGCACCATATTGATAGATGCATCGTTACGCATTAAATCACTCATTTGGGAAATAGGGGATTGCGCTATGGTTGCAGGTTCAATAATAGATATACGCGCAGGTACATTTTCTAATTTTTCTGCAGAACGTGTTGCTGTGACGACAATGGTATCCAATTGAGGTTGTGCAATGGAATCTGCTGCAACAGACATTGGGGAGTTAAAAAGACAAAGGGCAGATATGCCAGCTGCAAGCGCAGTCGGCTGAAAAGGAAAAGGCATACAAAGCTCCATGCATTTACCCCACGTAAATGATTGAGTGATAGAACACAGTTGGCAGGTATCGGACTGGCAAGGCATGGCTTGCGCACCGTTGCGGGGGCAGTGTTACAAAACTTCCCATGCCAACTGTTGTGAATGGCTTAAGTATAGAGAACTCCGATTTATCGAACAATCAAATCTATCGGGCATTTTAGGGTTGCTGCATATTCAGCTTGACTTGCTGTGGGGCAGAAACTAATCTGCCCATGCTTCAGGTGCTTCCTTAATTGAGAAGTGAAACTGGGAAGTCAGTCCAGCAGTATAGAGCTGTTGTTATCTGACACTGCCCCCGCAACGGTGAATCGTTATTCATAACGTAAGTCCGGAGACCGGCCTGATGCAGACCTATTCATAATGCGGCGGGCGTTATAGCGGGATTGCATGCTTCTGTCTGAAAAATGGCAAGCCTTGTCTTACCCCAAAACCGCCTCGCGTTATCCAACTTTTAATTCGCACGGGCGGTGCGATCGGGGAATACAGCATGCATTCTTTCTCTAAGACTCTACTCGGGTCGCTTTTTGTTTTATCTCCACTTTCTGCTGCGATGGCAGCCGACCAAGTTCATCAGCTTCCAGTCATTACCAACACGGTTGCCAATATTGTAGAGCAAGACTCACAAAAAACTTTGGCGGCAGTTACCGTCATTAACCGTGAAGAAATTGAACGTAAGCAATTTACGTCTTTGCAAGAATTGCTACGTACCGTACCAGGTGTGACCTATACCAACTCTGGCGGCCTAGGCCAGCCAACCAGTATTTCCATTCGTGGTACTGGCTCTACGGCGGTATTGGTGTTGGTGGATGGTCAAAAGCTTGGCTCGGCAACATCAGGTCAAACTTCATTTGAGCATTTGCCGATTGACCAAATTGAACGTGTCGAAGTAGTGAAAGGCCCGCGTTCAAGCTTATATGGTTCAGAAGCAGTGGGCGGTGTGATTCAAATCTTTACCCGTAAAGGTACGCAAAATGGCGTAAAACCATTTGCTTCGCTTAAGTATGGTTCACATGAAACCTATGATGCCAATGTCGGTGTGAATATTCGTCAAGATAATTCTTGGGCGACACTGAGTTTGGCGGGCTTAAAAACACAAGGCATGGATGTCACAACTTTGCCGACTGAAACAGATAAAGATGGTTATGAAAACTATTCTGCTTCAATTAAAGCGGGTCATCAGTTTAATGATCAATTTGCAGCTGACTTTAATGTTCTCTATGTAAATGGTGAAACAAATTACGACAGTCCATACAATGTAAATCCTTATAACAAGGTTGAGCAAAATGTGTATGGCGTAGGCTTTACCTATTCACCAGTGGATCTTTGGAAAATACAGCTGAAATTTGGCCGTTCAGAAGATAAATACGAAACCTTTAGTGCGGATAAATCGACTGGTGTATTTGATACCACAAAAGACAGCATCAGCTGGTTAAACACATTATCTTTCAATGCAAATAACACACTATTGGTGGGTGTGGATTACTTAAATGATCAAGTAGATAGCACCACCAATTACGATGAAAAAGAGCGTGATAATGTCGGTTACTATGCACAATATCTTGGAGATTTTGGTCGAGTGAACCTGCAAGCTGCCATTCGCCTAGATGATAATGAACAGTTTGGTGATCACACTACAGGCAATGCTGCTGTTGGTTATTCATTTAATGACAACTACAGCACTTATGTTTCATACGGTACTGCTTTCCGCTCGCCGACATTCAATGACTTATATTATCCGGGCTGGTCAAATCCAAACCTAGTCCCTGAAGAGTCTGAAAACATTGAAATTGGATTCAAAGGGTCGCAATGGTTGAACTGGTCTGTTTCTGCCTTCCATAATGAAATTGATAATATGATTTCAGGCGGAACCAATATTGCAAAAGCAAAAATTAAGGGTGTAGAGGCAGAGTTTGGTCAATCTCTTGATAACTTCACGTGGAACTTAAATTATACCTATCAAGAGCCTGAATATAACTCGGGCGCAACAAAGGGCAACCAAATTGCAGGCCGTGCAGGCCAGTTGTTGAATGTGTCTGCGGATTATACGATGGATAAATGGACGCTAGGTGGCTCTGTACACGCAGAAGACCAGCGTTATAAAGACGCTGCCAATACAACAAGCTTTGGCAGTTTTGCGACAGCAGATGTGCGTTTAACTTATCAAGCGACACCTGAATTTTCTGTACAAGCCAAACTTGCGAATATGTTTGATAAAGAATATTACACCGTGTATGACTCATTTGATGACTATTACTACCGTCAAGAAGGCCGTACGGCTTGGGTAACTCTGCGTTATGCAATGAAATAAGTTTGAGTTTGAAATATAAATTTAAAAAGCCTTGATCCGTCAGGGCTTTTTTTTTGCCATGAATGCATGCTGAAAATCCACGCAATTCATGAAAATTGCATTACAATGATTCGCCTTCATATTCATAGATAGGCTATGAATAGGGCGGAGTCAGAGCCAAAACAACATGCGAACCCGTGCCAAAATCTGCGGAATTACACGTATTCAAGATATTCAATCTGTCGTCCAAGCTGGCGCAGATGCGATAGGATTTGTATTCTTTGCGCCAAGCCCGCGCAGTGTAACGGCAGCGCAAGCTGCTGAGCTGATTCAGCATGTGCCGCCGTATGTGCAGACCGTGGGTTTATTTGTGAATGCATCGGCTGCAGAGATACAGGATATTTTAAAAATTTCACCTGTAGACATACTGCAATTTCATGGCGATGAAAGCCCTGAACAGTGCCAAACGATTGCACAAACTGTTGGGCGCCGCTGGTATAAAGCCATTCAGATGAAACCTGAACTGGATGTGATTGCAGAAATCCAAGCTTTTCAGCAGGCAGGGGCAAGCGCCGTACTATTGGATGCATGGCATCCTGAGCTGAAAGGCGGTACAGGGCATAGCTTTGACTGGGCACAGTTCCCAAAACTCGATATTCCTTTAATTTTGGCGGGCGGTTTAAAGCCTGACAATATTGAAGATGCGATTCAAACCACAGGCGCTTATGCCGTAGATGTGAGCGGTGGTGTAGAATCAAGTAAAGGTATTAAAGACCAACAACTCATAGAACGCTTTATGCAAGGAGTCCTTCGTGGATCAGCAAAATAAAATCGACTATACCCAATTCCCAGACGCACAAGGGCATTTTGGTATTCATGGCGGGCGTTTTGTGTCAGAAACTCTTATGGCAGCACTTGAGGACTTAGAAAAACTCTATTTCCGCATGAAAGATGATGCACAGTTTTTGGCAGAATTCGACCGTGACTTGGCGTATTACGTCGGTCGTCCAAGTCCTTTGTATTATGCTGAGCGATGGTCGAAAGAGTTGGGTGGTGCGCAAATTTACTTAAAACGTGAAGACCTGAACCATACAGGTTCACATAAAGTGAATAACACCATTGGTCAGGCTTTGTTGGCTAAACTTTCAGGTAAAAAACGTATTATTGCCGAAACTGGCGCGGGTCAGCACGGTGTAGCAACTGCAACGATTGCAGCGCGTTTAGGCCTTGAATGCGTGGTGTTCATGGGCGCAGAAGATGTTAAACGTCAAGCCATGAACGTATACCGTATGCGTTTACTTGGCGCAACGGTTGTACCTGTGGAAAGCGGTTCAAAAACATTGAAAGATGCCATGAACGAAGCGATGCGTGATTGGGTCACCAATGTTGATTCAACTTATTACGTGATTGGTACAGTTGCAGGTCCACACCCATATCCACAATTGGTTCGTGATTTCCAATCAATCATTGGTCGTGAAGCGCGTAAACAAATTCAGGAACAAGCAGGCCGTTTACCAGATGCTTTAGTTGCATGTGTGGGCGGCGGCTCAAATGCGATGGGCTTGTTCTATCCATTCTTAAATGATGAAGACGTGAAAATGTACGGTGTCGAAGCTGCAGGCTATGGCATTGAAACAGGCAAGCACTCTGCACCACTCAACGCAGGTCATGTCGGTGTACTTCACGGTAACCGTACTTACTTGATGTCGGATGATCAAGGTCAGATCATTGAAACACATTCAATTTCTGCCGGTTTGGACTACCCAGGTGTAGGCCCAGAACACAGTTTCTTGAAAGATATGCACCGTGTGAACTATGTGCCAATCAATGACACTGAAGCGCTACAAGGCTTCCGCGACTTAACACATATTGAAGGTATTATCCCTGCGTTAGAAAGTTCACATGCGATGGCTTATGTCACGAAACTTGCACCGACGATGGACAAAGACCAAATCATCATTGCGACTGTATCCGGCCGTGGCGATAAAGACTTAATGACAGTTGCCCGCATTGATGGCGTGGAAATGGTTGAGATGTAAAATCTCCCCCAACCCCTCTTTAATAAAGAGGGGAAAAGCCCTCCTTTGTTAAAGGAGGGTTGGGAGGATTAAAAAAATCGCGCATAAGTCATTTTGCGCGATTTTTTTTTATGACCTTAAATATAAGTCTAAAAAGGCCTACAAAAAACAAGCAAAGTTAAAGAGTGAGATAAGTCACAATATTGCTGAAATTTATAGCGTTGAAAGACTCAATAATAATGACATTTACACACTTGGTTCTTGCTGAATCATTTCCTCAAAAAATCACTTGGAATGCACGGGATACTTTTGCGGTACTCATTATTCCTTTAATTTTGCTAAATAGCTTTGTCTTGGATCAATTGTTCGGTGCGTCGGTTCAAGTTGCTTTGGGCGATTCGATTTTTCGTGGCATTTTATTTATAGCTGTATGTTGGCTCTATAAGACGATGCTGTATACGCACTGGCAAAAGTATAAACAGGCCTTTTGGCGCTCAAGTCTGTTGGTCATTGCTGGCGCGGTGTTATTGCAAGTGGTGATTTCCTTCACACGCAGTCTGTTGCCAGCGGGCGAGAGCATTGAAAAAGAATCCAGCATTGATCCCAATACGATTGCCTTTTTCAGCTTGCTGATCATCAGCCTTGGGCCGTTATTTACTGCATTGCTGGAAGATATTATTTTCCGCTATACCTTGCTGCAAAAGCTGTTTGTACAGCCGTGGCTGTGGCGTGTGGTTTTAGTCTTGTTTAACTCAATTGTGTTCGGGTTAATTCATTATCATAATTTTGATGGCAATCTGATTGCGACAATAAGCTTTATGATGGCAGGCTTGTTTCTAAACTTAATCTATCTTTGGACGCGTAATATTTGGCATGTATTACTGATCCATTTTATGAATAATGCAGTATTATCCTTGGGCGGGGTGATTGTATTTAAAATGCTACAAGCTTTTGGTTCTATTTAAAATTTATGGAGAAAGCTGTGTTGAGCTTATTTATGGTGATGTTGGGTGGCCGTCATGCACGTGCAAATACAGAAGTACATGATGTGGTTTTTGCTATCGGCAATCAATTTGAAGACTGCTATCCACAGCTACGCGAAGCATGGTTTGGCGAACAAAAGGGTCTACATATTGATGCATGGATGAAAGTCAGTGGTGTGATGTCAGAAGGCATACCGTATCAACTTCAATTGACTAATGCTGCGCCACATGCGACTTCACTTAAGCTTTGGTTGATTAACTTGGGTGGTTATGATGCAGCAGAATTTGGTGAGCTACACCGCTATGTATTGGTGCCAGCGATCACTGAGACCGAAGCGAAGCAACAGGGTAAACAGTATTTTGCAGCCCATTGGCAAAAACAGCATACGGACCGTGTGTTAGAGGTAGACGATTGTATTAAGGTGGACTGCATACACGGGCGTTATATCGAGTTAATGAAAGCTGATTTTGCCTCGCAAGAGTGGGAGAATTGCTATATCCAGCTAAATTGAGTCTAAGCTTAGACCTGTAATATAGCGTACTGAATAGGCTTGTCACATCAGGTATTTATTTTTGTGAAGATATGCAGTATTTTGCTGAATAGACTGTTCAGCGACTGATTAATCCGCATAATAGGGACAGGATTTTTCAAATCAATTATGCAAAGGATAGGCATAAATGGATTTAATACAAGCCAATGGACAGCCCCATTATGGGCGCTTTAGTTCTTTGCCAAATCAAATTGATATTCAGCGTTATGAATATCGAACCCCGTATGGAAAAGTGTTAAACGGGTGGCGTAAGCAACTTAAATATAAGAAATTTAAATTTTGTAGCATTCAACATCAACATTATACAATTGGTCTGGCTATCGCCGATATTGGTTGGGCGGGGCATGCTTTTGTGTATGTATATGATCATATACATAATGAAGTGATGGATTGGAATGCGATCAATATCTTGTCAATGCAAACCAAAGTTGATGAGCAACCGCTATTTAATCAAAGTCATTTTATAAAATCTGAAATGCAAGTGGATATTGAACATGCCAATGGTGTGCGCTACATCCGTGTAAGTAAATATGGTGAATTGCAATTAAGCGCACGTATTTTTTGTGCAGGGACAGATCCACTTAGCTTATGTACGCCTACAGGTATTAATGGCTGGACTTATACACAAAAACTCACCACTTTAGGCTGTGAAGGTTTTTTTAAAAATAAGCGTGGGCAAATGGTACAGTTTAATGATCGTACCTTTGCCTCATTAGACGATACGTGCGGATTTTTAAGACCAGAAACAGCATGGTTTTGGTTGTCATGTAATTTTTGGGATACTGAGAAAAATCGTATTGGTCTGAATTTAGCTTCAGGTGTCAATGAAAGCTTTGGCAATGAAAACTGTTTGTGGGTCAATGGAGTACTGTACGAACTCAGCGATATTTTATTTGAGCAACAGTCAGATGACCTATGGCATATCCGCTCTTTAGATGGTGCTTTAGATTTAACGGTACATACCAGTTGGCGACGTTATGAAAACCTCAATCTACGTTTGGTGGGGAGCCAGTTTAGTCAGTGGCAGGCCAAAATCAGCGGATCAATTCGGCATAAAGATCAAGAGGTGATTTTGCTCAATGAATATGGCTTGTTAGAGCGCCATTATGCCAAATGGTAATAGGCTGTATTAAATATTTAAGCCTGCACAAAAAAGCCGTATCGCGAGCATGATACGGCTTTAACTTTTGATCCTAGATCGTGTGATTGCTATTTAGCAGCTTGCCAAAAAGCTTCAGCAGCTTGAATAGGATCTTGAGTTTCTTCAAAGGTCTTAAGCCATAAATTGTAGTTATCGACGATAGGATGTTGGCTTGGGTGAAAATCTTTCTTAAACCAATCACGATAAGGCTTGCTCATTCGCGTTAATGTGCCTTTTTTGCCAAAGAACCAAGGTAAACCTTTGGCATTTAATTTCAGACGTTCAGTGAAGCTGAAGCCGTCATGTTTTAACATCACATTGGCGCGGTAAAGTGTAAAACCTGTCATTAAGGCACTGGTCCAGACTAAGGTAAACTTACGCAAGCCTTCATCGACATTTGCCACATCTTTCATCACATCAAATGCGACATCACGGTGTTCCATTTCTTCAATCGCATGCCAAATAAACAAGGCTCGAACATAAGGATGTGCTTCTTGTAGGACTTCCTTTCGGCTACAAAAAGTTTCTGCCATGAGCGCTGTCAAATGCTCCGCAGAAGCAGTCATTGCAATATTGTATTCGGCAGAGCGCTGGCTCAATTCAAACTTAAAAATTTTATTTAAGCGTTTAATGAAAGCATCAACAGGCATGCCTTGCTGTTTCATCAGCTGGTTCATTTTGTCATGTGCCATGCCATGCTGTGCTTCTTGACGGATAAAATCAGCCACACGGAGTTTTAAGTCTTCGTCTTGAATTTGATCGCGGAACAAACGCACGGATTCAATAAAATAACGCTCACCGTCTGGAAAGGTTAGGCTAAGCGCATCAAACATTCGGGTGAGGAAGGGGTCGCCACCAAACCAAAAACGTGGAATTTCCTCGAGTTTAAAATTTAATTTTGTGCGTACTACTGGATGCACTTGGACTATCGCATTCATATTTTTTTACTGTTATAGCCTTTGATGATTGCAGTATGTCGAATAAAAAGCACAAAGTTTTGACAGTACTTGCCAATTTTTATACATTTAACGCCAAAGTGAAAATTTAGAATGTCAAAAAGACAGAATAAAAATAGAGCGTGATGTCATGAATGAATTACACATACCAAATGGTTATTATCAGTTGTGGAATATGTATTTGCTCAAACGCGGGCTAGATTATCATTGCTTACAAAGCATCACGCCGTATGTATCACAGATAGATCATTTATTAAGCCTGCCGATTGATTCTCAGTCACCATACACTTTTTTTAATTTGGTCATGCAGGAAACACAGCAGGAACTAAACTGCCCAAATTTAGTTTTTGAAATGGCGGAGCTCATACGGCCTGAGCATTTTGGGGTGTTGGGCTATATGGCAACCCGTTCTAATAGCGTGGCAGAAGCCTTGCAATACATTATGAAATTTAGTCGCTTGGTGATTGACGGTGCAGAAGTGACACCCATGCAATTGTCTTCGATAGGAGATGAATTTTATTTAACTTGGCCTCTGCATGACGCTAAATACGCTTTGGTCAACGAGCTGACCACGGCCTGTATGGCACATTTGGCCAAGCAAATATTTCCAAGCTCTTTGGTGCTAAAATGTATGAAATTTGCGCATGCACAGCAAATGGCTCGTTTTCATTATGAAAAATTCTTTGCCTGTAAAATTGAATTTGAACACCCTCGGTATGCCTTTGTATTAAACACGGCCAGTTTGGATCTAAAGTCAGAACTTGCCGATCCCTCACTGATGCAATTACTGCTGAAGCAGGCTGAAGAAGCAATAGCCTCTAAACCTAAGCTAGAAAATATTGTGCAACAGTTACATCAACATATTGCGCAGCATTTAAAACAATATGCACAAGCGCCCAAAATAGAACAGATGGCCGATGAGCTATATACCTCAGTACGGACCTTGCAACGCCATCTTGCCGAGGAAGAGAGTTCATTTAAAAAAGTGTTGGAAATAGAGCGTTTGAAGCGTATTGAACAACTGCTGTTACAGCCCTTAAGCTTATTGGATATTGCTTTACAGTTGGGTTATTCAGACCAGTCTGCATTGGCACGTGCTTATAAAAGTTATACAGGCCAAACCTTGTTACAACGCCGTAAAGCATTAAAGTTAGAGGCTGATGAGTAATAAAAAGCGGCCTTTAAAGACCGCTGAAAATATTTTTTAAAGTTTTATGATGTTTGGGTTTTGGCATCTTTAAGTCGAGGATAACGACAGATGATTGCCACAATGGCAAATATAGCCAATATCCAGCAGTAGTAAATTGAGCTGATTAACTCAATCGGTGAAATTTTTACAATAGAGCAGGCAAGGAGTAATTGAGCGCCGTATGGAATAAGACCTTGTACAACACAAGAGAAAATATCCATTAAGGCAGCAGCGCGTTTGGGGTCTACGCCGTACTCTTTGGCAACTTCACGCGCCATATCTCCCGAAAGAATAATGGCAACAGTATTATTAGCCACAAAGAAGTTAGAAAAAACCACCAAGAAGCTAATCCCAATTTCGCCCGCGCGTTGTCGTCCGACTTTGAGTAAACGGGTCATACTGTAAATGCGCTGAATGAGCCACTCCAGACCACCTTCACGCTGCATAATGGCAGATAAACCACCCAAGAACATAGAAAGCAAAGCCACTTCAAACATGCCAATAAAACCATCATAAATGGCATTATTGAAAGCCAAAAAGTTAAAATCTGATTTTAATAACAGCCCCATCACGCCCGATAAAATCACGCCAATACTTAATACAGCCAATACATGCAAACGACTAAAAGCCAAAATAAATACGGCGACATACGGAAGCATTAACCAAGGATTATAGGCTTTCACGCTAATGGTTTGAACGCCACCACTTAAGAGCATATAAATGATTAGGCTGACAATAGATGCAGGAACAGCAATCCAAACATTGACACGGAATTTGTCACGCAACTGTACATTTTGGCTACTGGTTGCTGCAATCGTTGTGTCCGAAATCATCGATAAATTGTCACCAAACATGGCGCCACCAACCACGGCACCAATTGCGTAAACGATAGGAATGTCAGTTGCATGGGTAAAACCAAATGCAATTGGTGCACAGGCAGCAATCGTGCCCATAGATGTGCCCATCGCTGTAGCAATAAATGCTGAAATCACAAACAGCATAGGTAAGATGAAGCTTGGTGGAATAATAGATAAACCAAATTGTACTGAGGCTTCTACACTGCCAATGCTACTGCTGACGCTTGCAAAAGCTCCTGCCAACATAAACACCATAAACATCAAAATTAAGTTGGGGTGGCTGGCACCTTTTAAAAATTCATCAATACTGGCATTGAGTTTGCCTCGGTAGAGTAAAATGGCCACCAAAATTGCTGGAAGTGCAGCAACTGGCGCTTTGATTTGATAAAAAGCAAACTCAGTACCAATGAGCGTGTGGTAAATACCACTTCCTAAAAATACGGCTAAAAAAACAATAAGAGGAAGCAGTGCAATGGCACGGGCCTGCACTTTTCCTGAGGAGAGGGTGGTCATAGGAGATAAAAAAAATAAACAATGCAACTAGTATAGAGCAGGTTTTGCAATTTCAGAAAATTTAAATGTAAATGCTAAGCCTGTTATTTATATCGTTTTTTTAGCAATAAAATTAAGTTTATCTAAAATCATAAGATTTTTTAATTTCCTAAAATTAGGCATCTTTGATCATTGTGAAAAAAAACGAAATAACCGTAAATGATGCTTTCAGGCTTTTCTGGATATTTGCGCGAAAGTTAGAAATGCAAGCATAACGTTTGCCACCCTATTCAAGGGGTGAAAAATAGCGTTACAATGCGGAGTCTTGTATTTCTGCAAAGCCAAAACAGTTTTGAACCATTCAAGGAAAGTATATCTCTATGTCACGTCTAGCTGCACGATTCGGAGCGCTTAAATCTCAACAGCGCAAAGCTTTGGTTTCTTATGTTATGGCAGGTGATCCTCATCCGCATGTAACTGTACCGTTGCTTCATCAAATGGTCGATGCCGGCGTAGATGTGATTGAATTGGGACTTCCTTTTTCTGACCCTATGGCAGATGGCCCTGTTATCGCTTTAGCTGCAGAGCGCGCTTTAGCAGGTGGCACAAATACGCTTGATGCACTCAACATGGTCAAAGAATTCCGTCAAAATGATACAGAAACACCTGTAGTTTTGATGGGCTACTTAAATCCAGTTGAAGTGATTGGCTATGAAAAATTTGTGGCTTATGCACATGACTGTGGTGTGGACGGTATTCTTTTGGTCGATTTGCCGCCAGAAGAAGCAAAAGATTTGGACGAAGTATTGAAAAAATACGATATGGATCAAATTTTCTTGCTTGCACCAACTTCAACTGATGAGCGTATTCAGCACGTGGTAAAACAAGCCAGTGGCTTTGTTTACTATGTATCGTTGAAAGGGGTAACAGGTGCTGCAACTTTAGATGTGTCTGAAGCTGCAAACCGTATTCAGAAAATCAAAGCTGCCACTGATGTACCAGTGGGTGTTGGTTTCGGTATTAGTGATGCGACCTCTGCGAAAGCCATGGGTGCAGTAGCTGATGCTGTGATTGTCGGTAGTGCTTTTGTAAAGCAATTTGCCAGCTTAGCGCCAGAACAAGCCGTAATTGCAACGGTGAATAAAGTGAAGGAGCTTCGAGCAGCGCTCGATGAGTTAGTATGAGTCAAGACCTCAAAACAGGGAAAACGTTAAGCCCGGCTACGCCGTGGACAGATCGTGGTGTACCTGGCATTCATGTGCCAGATGAGCAACAGACATTAAAAGCGACTTTTACTGAGCCAACGATCGAATGTCCTGAGTGTCATGCCTTAGTAACACGTACTGCAATGTCATTTAATGCTTATGTTTGTCCGCAATGTGATGAACATCTGCGCATGAAAGCACGTGATCGTTTGAACTGGTTTTTTGATCAAGTACAAGCAGAATTAGGCCAAGAATTTGCGGCAAAAGACCCACTTGGTTTTGTAGACAGTAAGCCATATCCAGAGCGTATGGCAGAAGCTCAGAAAAAAACTGGCGAAACAGAAGCGTTGGTTGTCATGCAAGGTTTACTTAAAGGTATTCCATTGTTGGCATGTGCTTTTGAATTCGACTTTATGGGCGGTTCAATGGGTACAGTGGTTGGTGATCGTTTTGTGCAAGCGGCAGAACGTGCTATTGAGTTGAATCAACCCTTAGTCTGCTTCGCGGCTTCTGGCGGTGCGCGTATGCAAGAAGGCATGTTGTCGCTTATGCAAATGGCGCGTACCTCTGCAGCCATCCAAAAAATGAAAGATGCTGGTTTGCCATACTTAGTGGTATTAACACATCCAGTTTACGGTGGTGTAACTGCATCTTTAGCGATGCTCGGCGATGTTCACTTGGCTGAACCAAAAGCCATGATTGGCTTTGCTGGTAAGCGCGTGATTGAGCAAACAGTCCGTGAAAAATTGGAAGAACCGTTCCAACGTGCAGAATACTTGCTTGATCATGGTGTAATCGATCAAATTGTTCACCGTCACGCATTACGTGATACAGTTTACCGTATTGTCGCGAAACTGATGAATTTGCCTTGAACACACCAGCACCTCTTGCAACAGATTCTTTAAACACATGGCTCGATTATTGGGGCCATGTTCATGTTACAGGGATTGATTTAGGCCTAGAGCGGGTCATTCCTGTAGCTGAGTATTTGGGTGTTACCCGCCCCAATGCAAAAGTATTAACCGTTGCAGGAACCAACGGTAAAGGCTCAACAACGACAACTCTAGCGGCCATTTTAAATGCGCAAGGGTATAAAGTTGGTCTTTACCAATCCCCCCATATTTATCGTTTTAATGAACGCGTTAAGCTTCAAGGCAAAGAGGTTGATGATCAGTCCCTGATTGATGCTTTTGTTGCCGTCGATCAAGCACGTCGTGCCTGTGATTTAACTTTATCTTTTTTTGAAGCGACGACACTGGCCGCTTTTGTTATTTTTAAAGCACAGGCCTGTGATGTATGGGTACTTGAGGTCGGCTTAGGCGGTCGTCTTGATGTCGTTAATGTCATTGAACCTGATGTTGCTGTTATTACCAACATTGGCCTAGATCATACTGATTGGCTAGGCGATACGATTGAAAAAATTGCATTTGAAAAAGCAGGCATTATTCGTCCAAATATTCCAGTAATTTTTGGTGGCCAACAACAACTCCCACAAGCCATTCAAGATAAAGCCGAGCACTGTCAAGCGTCGCTATATGCAGTGAATCGTGATTATTTCTATCAAGATAATTTAGATGGTCAAACGTGGTCTTTTGCTTCCGCAGGTACCACTTTAAATTTACCTGTAGGTCGTTTGGCCTTAGAAAATATTTCAACTGCGGTGGCTGCAGTTTTGTTAAGTGGTTTAAATGTCACTCAAGAAGCTTTGGCCACGGGCATACAAAATGCGCAATTACAGGGACGATTTGAAGTTCGTGAAATTGCAGGTAAAACTGTCATTTTTGATGCGGGACATAATCCACACGGCGTTGAATTTTTGTTAAATCAATTGCGAAAATTCATGCAATACAATAAACAGTACACTGAAGTCATCAGTGTTTTTTCAATGTTAGCGGATAAAGATATAAAATCTGTCGCTAACCTATTGAAAAACTCTGTTTTAATGTGGAAGATTGCACCATTAACTGTAGCTCGTGCAGCAGACATCGAACAGCTAGACGATGCGTTGCAGGGATTAGATGTACAGCATTTCGACAGCATAAAAACAGCTTTTCAATCAGCGCTGGATGAAACAAAAAATAATCAGCTGATTATGGTATGTGGTTCTTTTCATACCTTGGAAGCGGTCTGGGAGTATTTGGAAGAATGTCAATGAATAACAAACAACGCTGGATGGGTGGCGCTGTTTTATTAGGGGGCGGCGTATTGCTGGCTGCTCTACTGCTAAAAGGGCAGGACGAAATACATCAAAATCGTAACGTTGCACCTGAAACTGCTAGCGCTGAACAAAATAAAACCAGCAATGATGCGGGCTTAACCGTCGATGTTGCGACAGAAAAGCGTCTGCTAGAAGAGCAAAAACGAGCACGTGAAAAATCAGTTGCAGAGCAAGAAGCACGCGCGGCTGAATTTTTAGCAATGCAACAACAGGCCGAAGCTGATGCGGCGCGTAAAGCTGCAGAAGAATATGCAGCTTTAAATGCACGTCGCACAGCACAACAAAGCTCAGATAATATTCCACCTGAGTTGGTTGAAGATGATCAAGCTAAACAAAAGCGTTTAGCTGAGGAAAAGTTGGCAGCGCAAAAAAAGCTAGATCAGCAGAAGTCACAACAGCAGGCTGATCAAGCCAAAGCAACTGCGACCCAAAAAGCTACTGAAGAAAAGCGCCAAGCTGCTGAAAAGCACAAAGCAGAAACTGCGAAAAAAGAAGCTGAAGCTAAACGTAAAGCCGAAGCAGAGAAGAAAGAAGCCGAAGCTAAGCATAAAGCTGATGCAGAAAAGAAAGAGGCTGATGCAAAGCGTAAGGCTGATGCTGAGAAAAAAGAAGCTGAAGCCAAGCGTAAAGAAGCAGAGGCAAAGAAAAAGGCTGAAGCTGAAAAAGCCCGTGATTTGCTGGAAAATGGCGATAAGCAATGGATGGTACAAGTGGCTTTGGCTGCCAATGAAGCCAATGCGGATGCTCTTGTGGCAAAACTGAAAGCTAAAGGTTTTAAAGTGACTAAAAGTCCAACCTCTAAGGGTGTGCGGATTATGGTTGGCCCAGCCAAAGACCGTGATTCAGCTGATGCTGCACGTAAAAAAATTACTTCTGATGCCAGCTTGGGCATGAAGTCTGCTTGGGTGATTGAGTGGGTGCCACTCGACAAACGTTAAGCTTTACATTGACTGTCTTCGGCCCATTGAATCGGCCAAATCACAGGAAATGACCCACAAATTTAAGATGGATTCGCGAGTTGCTCACGAATCCATTTTATGTTTTTAGTACTAAATAAATTCTCAATATTGATCCAAATGGGGTGGAAGCCAAAACCACCATGTTTCATTTCTGCTAAGGCATCTGCTTCGGACCATCCTTCAAAAATAATCCGATACATTGCAATGCTCGCACCTGTGCGATCCGAACCGTGATAGCAATGAATCAGTACATTTTGATGCTGTGCTTGAGCAGCTTGTAGTTGCTTCATCACTTGAAGTAAGTCATTTCTAGAAATTGACCATGTATGAATAGGAATATGCACCAATGCTAAATTTTTCTGTGCAAAAGGCTGTGTATCTGCATCGCGCGCTCTTAAATTAATGATGGTGTGAATTTGTTTGCGTTGAAGCGTAGGGATGAGCGCATTAGACGGTTGTTCACTACGATACAGCCAAGGGCTGACTTGATATAAATTTATCTTCCGATCAATGACAGTTGCCCATTGTTTTGGGCGCTGTTGTTCAGTCCAGCTAGGGGAACTCATGCATCCTGTAACGCTCATTGACAGTGTGAGCATAAGGATTGTACGGCTGTATTTTTTCATACAGTGATATACCTTGCTAACTCAATTGGGTCATGTGCACAAATGAGTTCAATACTGTTTTCATGTTGCGCAAGGTATTGGATGTTTTTGAGGTTTTGTATGCGTTGTACGTTGTCATGCGCAAATACACGTTCTAATTGATTCAAGGTGTGGAGCTTATGTTGGCCATCGAGTTCAAGGTGTGAGTAGTAAGCATCGCCACAGAAGAATAACCAGCCATCCTTATGGCGAATAGCAATTCCACAATGTCCGGCACTATGCCCTGGCAGTGGAATGAGTAAAATTTCATCTTGAAATAAGTTGAAACCCTGTACGCGATTTAAATTAAACCAAGCTTCACCATTTAATGGCTCAATAAAATTCCAATAGCGATGTTGCTTAAATTGCTGTGGTTTATAGCGTGCGCGATTTTTAAAGTCTTTTAAATTTTGCGTGGCATTGTATTCACTCGAAAGCACATGAACGGTTGCAGCAGGGAAGTCTGAAATACCACCAGCATGGTCAAAATCTAAATGAGATACCAAGATATGTTTTACATCGCTGGGTTTAAAGCCCAACTTTTGCACTTGTGCGATGGCAGAGCGTTCTAAATTTGTTTCAATACGCCCAATGTGTGTGGTTATACGACCGAGTCGTTGCTTTGGATGTAAATAATCTTGAATACCTAAGCCTGTATCGACCAAAACAAGGCCTTGGTCTGTTTCCAGTAATAGGCAATGGCAGACCACATGCGCTAATAGGCTGGACTGGCCAAAAAGTGGGCCGCAGACTGGGCACATTGTGCCACAGTGTAAATGATGAATATTATGGATCATGGCGATTTTATATTTAGATTATGCTGATTTATTGATGCTGATTTTACACATAAGCCAGCCACTTAGGCGTAGTTGTTGTGCAAACTTAATCAATCTCTAAATATAAAAAAAGCCCATCCGAAGATAGGCTGTTGATTCTAGCGCTACATGGCTCGTAAAAATGTAAAGCTATAGTTGGGAATATAAATTGTGGTTGGTTTACATTTACTCTGGTTGTGGAGTTAAACGTAAATAAGGGGTTACTGCTTTATAGCCTTTAGGGAAACGTTGCTTGATTTCTGCTTCATCTTTTAATGACGGTACAATCACCACATCTTCACCATGTTGCCAGTTTGCAGGTGTTGCTACTTTATGCTTGTCAGTCAATTGTAATGAGTCGACAACACGTAAAATCTCATGGAAATTACGACCTGTAGATGCAGGATAAGTAATAATTAAGCGGACTTTTTTATTTGGATCGATAATCACCAATGAGCGTACAGTTAATGTCTCGCTGGCATTTGGATGAATGAAATCATATAGCGTTGAGACCTTACGGTCTTGATCGGCAATAATCGGAAAATTCACCGAGGTATTTTGAGTTTCATTAATATCATTAATCCAGCCTTTGTGTGATTCAACATCATCCACCGATAAGGCAATAGCTTTTACACCACGTTTGTTAAATTCATCTTTTAACTTTGCCGTAAAACCTAACTCAGTTGTACATACGGGCGTGTAATCTGCTGGGTGTGAAAAAAGAATCCCCCAGCTATCCCCAAGAAAATTATAAAAATTAATCTGACCTTCGCTTGAATCTTGTGTGAAGTCAGGAGCGATATCGCCTAAACGTAAACTCATGGTTGTGCCTCGAATGATTATTTATATTGGTGTCTGAGAACGATTATGAGCGATTTTTTTTATAATGAAAAATAGTGTTTTTTTATTTCTTTATGAAATTAAAAGATAAAGAATACATGCTGTATTTGGTCTATTTGAATAAATCTCTGTATACACGTACTTTTTAGCCTGTTTAAAATTTGTTACATTAGCAAATCTAAGCTTTATTGGGCCACATTAGGTTCATAGAAATTTTATGAGGTTTTTGTGCAAAGCCCTTGTACTTCAAATTTCTAGCACCATAATAACGACTAAGAAAACTTATTCATTTGACAAGCAAGATTTAGAGAGTCTATTCATGTTGGCAAGTCTGATCGGAGGAATCTTCGGTACCAAAAATGAGCGTGAACTCAAACGCATGCGCAAGATCGTAGAAAAAGTTAACGCGCTCGAGCCGACGATATCAGCCCTTAGCGATGCGGACTTATCTGCAAAAACTGAAGAATTCAAACAACGTTATAAAAATGGTGAAAGCCTAGATAAATTAATGCCAGAAGCATTTGCAGTTTGTCGTGAAGCGGCAAAGCGTGTAATGGGCATGCGTCACTATGATGTACAGATAATCGGTGGTATTACCCTTCATGAGGGTAAAATTGCTGAAATGCGTACGGGTGAGGGTAAAACACTCATGGGTACGCTTGCTTGTTATCTGAATGCTTTAAGTGGTGAAGGCGTTCACGTGATTACAGTGAACGATTATTTAGCACAACGTGATGCTGAGTTAAACCGTCCATTATTTGAGTTTTTAGGCTTAAGTATTGGCATTATTTACTCAATGCAAGACCCTACAGAAAAGGGTTTGGCATATCGTGCAGATATTACTTACGGTACAAACAACGAATTTGGTTTCGACTATCTTCGTGACAATATGGTGTTCTCATTCCCAGAGAAAAAACAACGTGGCTTAACTTATGCCATTATCGATGAGGTCGATTCGATCTTAATCGATGAGGCGCGTACGCCATTAATTATCTCTGGTCAAAGTGAAGATTCTTCGCAGCTGTATGCCGCGATTAACAGCATTCCACCGAAGTTACATGCGCAAAAAGAAGAAAAGGTCGCAGATGGTGGTCACTTCTGGATTGATGAAAAGCAACGTACTGTCGAAATGACAGAAGTTGGTTATGAAACAGTTGAGCAAGAATTAATTCAAATGGGCTTATTGGCCGAAGGTGAAAGTCTATATTCATCTGCGAATTTGAACTTGGTTCATCATGTATCGGCGGCTATCCGTGCGCATTATTTATATCAACGAAATGTGCAATATATTATTCATGATGGTGAAATTATCATTGTGGATGAAAACACAGGTCGTACAATGCCTGGTCGCCGTTGGTCAGAAGGTTTGCACCAAGCCGTTGAAGCCAAAGAAGGCTTGGAAATCCAACCAGAAAACCAAACCTTGGCAACCACAACTTTCCAAAACTATTTCCGTCTGTATAAAAAACTTTCAGGTATGACCGGTACTGCAGATACCGAAGCTGCCGAAATGAAAGAAATTTATGGCCTAGACGTAGTGCTTATTCCAACGCATCGTCCTATGGTGCGTAAAGATGAAAACGATTTAATTTATTTAAATCGTAACGGTAAATACAGCGCGATTATTCAAGAAATTCAACGAATTCATGAAGCAGGCGTAGCGCCAATTTTGATTGGTACCGCAACAATTGAAGCCTCTGAAATTTTATCTGACAAACTGCGTGAAGCAGGTATTGCCCATGAAGTACTGAATGCAAAACAGCATGAGCGTGAAGCAGATATTATTGCGCAAGCAGGCTCACCACGTGCAGTAACGATTGCAACCAACATGGCAGGTCGTGGTACAGACATTCTGTTGGGAGGGAACTGGAAAGCTTTACTTGCAAAAATTGAAGAGCCAACTGCTGAAGATGAAAAACGCTTAAAAGGCGAGTGGGAAGCAAACCATGATGCTGTTTTAGCATCTGGTGGTTTACACATTATTGGTTCAGAGCGTCATGAATCACGCCGTATTGATAACCAGCTCCGTGGTCGTGCTGGACGTCAAGGTGACCCAGGTGTGTCGCGTTTCTATCTATCCCTTGAAGATGACCTTATGCGTATTTTCGCAGGTGATCGTGTAGTGGGGATGATGCGTGCAATGGGCTTGAAAGAAGATGAAGCCATTGAACATAAAATGGTGTCACGTTCGATTGAAAATGCACAGCGCAAAGTAGAAGCACGTAACTTTGACATTCGTAAAAACTTATTGAAATACGATGATGTAAATAACGAACAACGTAAAATTATTTATACTCAACGTGATGAAGTTTTAACTGAAGCATCATTAGAAGAAAACATCGAAGGGATGATTTCTGATGTGATGAAAGGTGTGATTGAAATTTATGTACCACCTGAATCAATTCACGATCAGTGGGACATTCAAGGCCTTGAAAGCGCATTGCGTGAAGACCTTGGTATCGATTTGCCAATTACCCAATGGCTTGAAGATGATCGTCGTTTAGACGAAGAAGGCTTAGCGCGACGTATTACCGACGAAGTTTTGTCACGTTATAAAACACGTCGTGCGCAAATGGGTGAAGAATCTGCAGCGATGTTGGAGCGTCATTTTGTGTTAAATGCTTTAGACCGTCACTGGAAAGAGCATTTGGCTGCCATGGACTACTTGCGTCAAGGTATTCATTTACGTGGTTATGCACAAAAGAACCCTGAGCAAGAATACAAAAAAGAAGCCTTTAACTTATTTGTAAACATGCTAGCGGTAATTAAATCTGATGTTGTGATAGATCTATCTCGCGTACATGTTCCAACTGCAGAAGAACTTGCAGAAATGGAAGCTCAAAAGCAAGCACAAGCTGAAGCAATGCAATTGAATCTATCTCATGCTGAGTTTGATAGCTTATTGGATGATGGTGTAAGCACTGATGTCGTAGATGCGCAATTCACACCTGTTGGTGATGAGGTTGTAGCACCAGAAAGCCGCAATTCACCTTGTCCATGTGGCTCAGGTCTAAAATACAAACAGTGTCACGGTAAAATTTAAGTGATACATAAAATAATCAGAACCTACGGGTTCTGATTATTTTTGTAGTATAGATTTAGAGTTGATGAATAGTGTTTGCAGCCTAAGCCATTAGATGGTATTTAGTTGCACAGTCCCTTAAGAAATTGTGGAACAGACAATGAAAAAATTATTACAGCCTCTCATGATTGCTATTTTGGCAGTTCCAGCATTTGCGTATGCAGATTCAGTTCAAACGACAACGCCTGCAAAAGTTCAACAAGCACTTGGCGCGACAACGGCAGAAGTACAAGTGGGTACAGATGGTAAGGTGACAGTAACTAGCCCACGTACAGGTATTCGTTATACATTCGATAATCCAAATCGTCCAATTGTTATGCAAACAGCAGCTGTAACAGCAGCCAATGCAGCGAACGCTGATCGTATTGTGGCAGAGAATCCTGCACTGTCTTCAGCAAGTCAGCAAAATGCAAAAAAATCATTATTAAATGAAGCAGCACAGCTTGCACGTAATTGATTTTAGATCATTTTAAGAACCAGCCAATCGGCTGGTTTTTTATTGTCTATCACTACAGAATAAAAATAGCCTAAAACTAGGCATCTACTCGATTTTTACTCAATTTTGTTCTAAGCTGTCTTTTTTCATAAATTGAATTAGGCGTTTAAAAATGGCAGTTGGTGACGTATCTATGCCACAGATGCATGTGGTGAAAGGTGTAAAAATTGGTTCAGCTGAAGCGTATGTCCGCTATCAGAACCGACGTGACCTGGTTATTTTTGAATTTGCCGAAGGTTCAAATGTGGCGGGTGTATTTACACAAAATGCATTCTGTGCGGCGCCAGTACATATCTCTAAAGCTCACTTAAAGATGGGAAATCCACGCTACTTGGTAATTAATACCGGTAATGCTAATGCAGGCACAGGCCCAACAGGTATGGCCAATGCAGAAGCAACGTGTGAAAAACTTGCGTCATTGGCGGGTGTTTCAGCAGCAGAGGTTCTGCCTTTTTCTACGGGTGTCATTGGTGAGCAACTGCCAATTGAACGTTTGGTCGAAGGTTTACAGCCTGCGTTAGATAGCTTGGAAGAAGATGCATGGTTAGATGCGGCTACAGGCATTATGACCACAGATACCACGCCTAAAGGTGCTTCTGAGCAGTTCGTATTGGATGGCATCACCTATACCATGACAGGTATTTCTAAAGGTGCTGGCATGATTCGTCCCAATATGGCGACAATGCTAGGCTATGTAGCAACAGATGCACCGATCAGCCGTGAATTGGTACAACAATTATTATCAGAAGCTGTCAATGTATCCTTTAACCGTATTACGGTAGATGGTGATACCTCGACCAATGACTCATGTATTTTTGTAGCAACAGGGCAGGCGGGTGGTCAAGAAATTAGCGCTACAACTGATCCACGTTATACAGCGGTTGCAGATGTGCTTACACGCGTTATGAAACGTCTTGCACAGCTCATTATTCGTGATGGTGAGGGTGCAACTAAATTTATTACGGTTGCTGTCGAAGGTGGTGCCAATACACAAGAATGCTGTGATGTAGCTTATAGCATTGCGCATTCACCATTAGTGAAAACAGCAATCTTTGCCTCAGATCCAAACTGGGGGCGTATTTTGGCAGCCATTGGTTATGCAGGCGTACCAAACTTAAATGTTGAAAATATTCAAGTTTGGTTGGGCGATGTTCAGATTTGTAAAGATGGCGGTGCAGCTGCAGATTACACAGAAGAAGCTGGTGCCACTGAAATGCAAAAAACAGAAATTACCATCCGTGTTGATTTAGGCCGTGGTGATGCGAAGGACACGGTATATACCTGCGATCTGTCGTATGACTATGTGAAGATCAACGCAGATTATCGTTCTTAAAATAGTGATTTTAAAAAGCCTCCATTGGAGGCTTTTTTATAAAGCTAAGTTTTTAATGACTGGTCAAAAAGCACATACAGCCATTTGAACAGCCATATAGGTGAGCTCATTGTTAAATGAGCATTATGGATAGAGTAGACCTTATGATGAATGATGCGACAAATTTAATTGCCAACGAAGCAAAATCGATTGTGCAAGCGCATTTAGACCGTTTGGGTGAGCCAAAAGAACACGTACTGTCAGAGCAAGCCAAATTAGCAAAGTTCGAGCAGATTAAAGAGGCGCTTAAAAAGCGTGATGCTGTACTGGTGGCACATTATTATTGCGATCCTGAAGTACAGGAACTTGCAGAGCTTACGGGTGGTTGTGTTTCTGACTCATTAGAAATGGCGCGTTTTGGACGTGATCATGAGGCATCTACCTTGGTTGTGGCTGGTGTTAAATTTATGGGGGAAACTGCAAAAATTCTTTCGCCAGAAAAAACCGTGCTCATGCCAACACTGGAAGCTACTTGCTCCCTCGATTTGGGTTGCCCTGTAGATGAGTTTAGCCAATTCTGCGATGCACACCCCGATCATACGGTAGTGGTATATGCCAACACCTCGGCTACTGTTAAAGCGCGTGCTGACTGGGTGGTGACTTCAAGCTGTGCCGTAGAAATTATTGAACATCTAGACAGTCTGGGTGAGAAAATCATTTGGGCACCAGATCAGCATTTAGGGCGCTATATTCAAAAGAAAACAGGCGCAGAAATGTTGCTGTGGGATGGTGCATGTATTGTGCATGAAGAGTTCCGCTCGCGTGGCATAGCAAAAATGAAAGCACTCTATCCAAATGCCGCAGTTTTAGTACATCCAGAGTCACCAGAATCGGTTGTAGATATTGCTGATGCTGTAGGAAGTACTTCACAATTGATTAAAGCGGCGCAAACATTGCCAAATGAACAATTAATTGTGGCAACAGATCGCGGTATCTTCTACAAAATGCAACAAGCAGTCCCAAATAAGACCTTAATTGAAGCACCAACGGCTGGAGAGGGGGCGACTTGTCGCTCTTGTGCACATTGTCCATGGATGGCAATGAACGAATTAGATGGTATTTTGCAAGTTTTAGAAAAAAATGATCAAGAAATATTCGTCGATGCTGCTTTGGCTGAACGCGCGAAATTACCCCTTGATCGAATGTTGAACTTTAGTGCATCACTAAAACGCTAAAAATGCTTAAAAAATATCAATTATGCTTGATAAATAAACGCTTGAAGCATTTTTTGGTATTTTTTTGAAGATAGGTGTTGACGTCTTCGGGCGTCAAGCCTAGAATGCACACCGTACCGAACGATACATCGAAAGATAAGTTGAACGGTTCGAAAGCTGAGATGAATCGGAGCATAGCACAGCCTGGTAGTGCACCTGGTTTGGGACCAGGGGGTCGTAGGTTCGAATCCTACTGCTCCGACCAATTCCTCAAGGCAAATGATGTTTACATCAGTTAAGCGCTTGTAGCTCAGTTGGATAGAGCATCCGCCTTCTAAGCGGATGGTCACAGGTTCGAATCCTGTCAGGCGCGCCATTTGGTCGCTTGATGTATTAAGAACCAAATGTTGTAATGGTGGATGTAGCTCAGTTGGTAGAGCCCTGGATTGTGATTCCAGTTGTCGCGGGTTCGAATCCCGTCATTCACCCCAACTCTAGTAGTTGAAATCGGAGCATAGCACAGCCTGGTAGTGCACCTGGTTTGGGACCAGGGGGTCGTAGGTTCGAATCCTACTGCTCCGACCACTTTTAAAATAAGTGGTCGAGATAAAGATGCCGCGTTAAGCGGTTTTTTTTATGCCTAAAATTTAGTGAATTTTAGTGAAATAAAAAGCCTCAATATTTTGAGGCTTTTTTTGTTTCAGGCTTATGGAATAATAATGACATTTACGCGACGGTTTTTGGCACGATTTTCTTCACTGTCATTGCTTGCAATCGGTTGATCTGAGCCACGACCAATAATTTGCAAATTTTGTGGCTTAAAGCCCTCTGCAAAAAATACATCCGCAACACTTTGGGCTCTTTTTTGAGAGAGTTGATAATTATAGTTGGCCTGACCAACATTATCCGTATGACCAGTGAATTTGAGCTTTTCTAAATCATATTTTTGTAATTGATGTGAGAGCTCGGTCAGTTTTTCTTTTTGATGATTTTGAATACGGTAATCATCAAAATTAAATAAGAGGCGTTCAGGAAGCGCAAGAGTCCAGCCTTCATCATTTAATACAAAACCTTCTTTTTTTAACATGCGGGCTTGTTTGTAATTTAGGTGACCTAAATTCATGCAGGCGGTAAGGGTTGTGCTAAAAATAATTATGAGTAGGGCGCTGAAAATTTTTTTGTACATATTTAGGCCTGTTTACTTTTGGATTGAAGGGAGATATGCCATTTCTCAGCAAAATTTTTTGCATCGTACATGGCTTGATCTGCGTCGCTGATTAAATCTTCTGGTGATTTAGAGAGTTGGGTGAGCGCAACGCCAATACTGGCATCTAAAAATATATGCTGTTGCTCGAACATATAGGTTGCTGTGTAGCAAGCATGTATTTTTTGGCAAAGTTGTTGTATTTCATCACTGTCTATAATGTCTGGGATAATGACAGCAAATTCATCGCCACCAAGTCGAGAGAAAAAAGCATTTTCTGGCAAAACTTTACGTACACAATATGATGAAGCGCGAAGCACAGCATCGCCTGCTAAATGGCCAAATTGATCATTCACCTGTTTAAAGTCATTTAAATCTATAAACAGTACGGCTGCATTGCGCACACTATTATCTTCATAATATTGAAAGAGTGTTTCATAAAAAAAATGCCGATTTGGAAGTTGTGTGAGTGGATCGTGTCGAGATTGGTGTAATAGTTTATTATTTTCAGACATTAAACTTTGATTGGATTGCTCTATTTCACAGAGTAAACCATTAAATGCCGTGCTGAGGGCTTGCAGTTCTTGAATGTCAGAATTTGAAACACGCATGGTATAATTCTTTTTAAGACTAATGGTTTGCGATGATTCCACAATGTCACGAATGGAATGCATAAGGTATTGATAGACAGAGCTGACAGACCAAAAAACAGCAGCCAATAAAATTAAAAAACCAAGAAATAGCCCGAGCAGTATTTTGTGAAAGAAACTCACCAAGTCTGCAGAGTTTCCGTACACCAATAATTGGCCATAAGTTTTGTTGTTGTGTCGAATAGGGAGGGTAATGGGGTCGCGATAAAACAGCAGGTCAAGTAAGTTTTGGCTTGACCAAGCGCTAATCGGTTGCTGCTCTGTATGCGCTAAAATTTTTTTTTGCGTAGAAAATATATCAATAGAACGAATCGGGTATTGCTGAGTGTACTCTTGTAAAATTTGCCCCATTGTACTTTGGTCTTGAAAGACCACAGCGGGTTGGACGCGCTCATTAATGGCATTTGATAAAATGCTTAAACTATTTTTGGCATAGGCATTCATGGTGTAAGTAGAAATTGCCAGTAAAATAGCTGAGCAAATACCAAAAGTTAAAATAAAAATAGTCAGCTGAGAGCGTGTAAACAGCTGATGTAATGTAATTGGATTATACAGTTGTTTCATGGGTTTGACTCCGCTGGTTTTGCGAGCATTAATACCCGCGGGTCAATATGAATTTTGGATTGCGTTAAGCTTTCCATATTAACTTTAAATGCATAGCTTTGATTTTTCTTATAAAGACAAAAAGCACTACCCGTTTCACAGTTTAAATTATTACTACTAATCGAGAGGGCTGGGTAGTTTACTGCTGTATTTAAAATATTTTGCTCTTCTTTGTCACTGAGATTGCTAAAAAATAATACTGTGCAATTGGATGAGCGTAATTCTGAGCTGTGTTTATTGCTCACTTTATATGGGCTATCGGCTGGTAGGTTGTTTTTCAGCTGTTGCGCAAAGGGGTTATTGTTGACCACACAAATTTCAGGCGTGTTTGTAGGCCACTTGGCGTAGCTTAAAATGGCTAAAGATGTGTGGTAGATATCTGATACAGGTGCGGAATATAGTGAGCTACTCAATAAAAGACCGCAGATCAAAAATCCTGTTTTATTTCTGCTAAAAACCATATTGTGTATATTTTTGAGAGTTTATATAAATGGCGATTTATTCTTAAACAAATAAAAAACTGTGTAATACGTCTAATAATAATACAGAAAATGCTAAATGTGTTTAAAAAGAAGACACCTGGTAGGATTTTTTAAAAATAAATGGAAAAAAATAAAAAATAGGGTTGCAACGTATGTGAAATGCTGTAGAATGCACATCCATCGGCGGTGATGAAGATTAAAACTTCTGATAAAACAAGGACTTGATTGAAAAGATTAAGTTTGGTTTTAGAAAGAAAGTTTAAAATAATTTGAATTACTTGTTGACACTAAATAAATTTAGTGTAATATAGCCGACCTAGCTTGCTGGTGACGAACCAACAAGA
>NZ_SGSS01000050.1:0-10605 GCF_004209135.1 Acinetobacter sp. WCHAc060006
CAAAGTTCAAGTGATCACCCAATAAAAATGAACAATTAAAAAAAACTACGCCAAATACAACCAGCAAAAAGCATTTCAATAGAAAATACATTTCAAACCAACAAAATCCACTCAAACATATCTTCCAATTTGTATCGTAGTACGTATGACTTACACGTGGTTAAGAACGTTTAATGTCAGATGGATAACTCATCCCTGAGCCGTTTTTTTGTACACAGCAATTGCAAATGCGTTTTGCGAGCTGAACCGTTGGCAGATGATTGACACACCGCAGTGCAGTTGATATTTTGCGCCCGAACCTGCTCCAAATGCTGTAGCCTCATGCCTGCTGACGAAAAATTTGTATATATGCCTCCCCAAGGACCACTTCAGATTGTTTATGAAGATGATGATTTGGTGATTATTGATAAACCTGCGGAATTATTGTCTGTGCCAGGTCGTTTACCTGAGCATCATGACAGCGCCTATTTGCGTGTATTGGCTTTATATCCCAATGCCAAAATTACCCACCGCTTAGATATGGCGACATCAGGCATTTTAATGTTTGCCAAACATCGCGATGCAGAAGTTGCGGTAAGTAAAATGTTTCAAGCACGCACGGTAAAGAAAAACTATATCGCTTTGGTGCAGGGCGAGCTCAAAGGTGAGGGTAGTATTAATGAGCCATTAATTACTGACTGGGAAAATCGACCGCGTCAAATGGTGCATTATGAACTGGGTAAGCCTGCACAAACCTTATATAAAGCTTTAGATTATGATGCCAGCCAAGATATCAGCCGTGTACTGCTCACACCGATTACAGGGCGTTCCCATCAGTTACGTGTGCATTTAATGAGTATTGGGCATCCTATTACGGGCGATCGACTGTATCATCCTAATCCAGATTGGAGTCCACTCAATCGCATGGCTTTACATGCGAGTTATTTGGCTTTTAAGCAACCTTTGAGTGGCGAATATTTGGAAATTCAAGGTGTTGTGCCTTTTTAAATGCGGGTCTAGCCATCACAATATTTTTGTAAAAGTAAGTATTGGTACAAAGCGTGCATTAAATATTAGCCTAAGTAAGCAGTTGTGGCTGAGAATATGTTGTCAAGGCAAAGGTGAGGCATTGTTTTGTAAATAAATCGCCAAATTGCAATAAAAATCGGCTACTTTATATCGAGAACCAATGACAATCATAAAAGGATTCGAATATGTCACGCGATTACGAACAATATCCAGATGATGACAATGGCAATGTGCTATGGCAAATGCATGAAGATGGTGATGACTTGACGGAAGCGCATGAAATTGAATATTCAATTGCGTTTACCAGTGAAGAAAAAGCTGATCAGTGTGCGATTTATTTGCTAAAAGAAGAACAAAAAATCAGTTTATTTGAGGATGAAGATACCAATGAATGGGTAATTACCATTTATGTGTATATGGAACCTGAATATGCCGACATTGTCGATTTGGAAGAATGGTTTAGCAAAATTGCTGTGCAATTTGAGGGTGAGTATGACGGCTGGGGCTGTATGGCCTATATTTATGATGATGAAGACTTTGATCCAGAAGAAGAACTCAACAGCCAATAACCGTGCAAAATTTACAAAAAGCCTAGTCTTATTCGATTAGGCTTTTTTTATTTGGCTGTAGAAGCATTTGAACACTGTCAAATATTGTTCGTGTATTTAAATTAACATCATGAATATCGGTCTATGTTATGGACCTCGTAAAGCTCCTAAAGGAGGCTACACTCGAAGCGGACTTGATTTGATCTATTGAACGCGTTATATGTGTCAATCAGAAAAAAAGCGAAACAATAAATACAGATCGCAGAGTATTGGAACAATACAAAAACTATAAGGAGTATGCACATGAGTCATAAAGTTCACCTACAACGTATATTTACAGCACCACCTGAGCGCGTATTTCGTGCATTTACCGATCCTAATGCCTTAGTAAAGTGGATGGCCCCTCATGGTTTTATTGCAAAGGTTGAACACGCAGAGGTGCGCACGGGGGGCAGTTACCGCATGTCATTTACCAACTTTTCAACGGGAACCAGCCATGCTTTTCATGGTCGTTATCATGAGGTGATTGAAAACCAGTTGCTACGTTATAGCGATATATTTGATGCGGAAGAACTGGCGGGTGAAATTGAAGTGATTGTGCAATTAAAAGAAGTGTCTGTGGGTACAGAAGTTACGATAGTGCAACAGGGACTTCCAGATGTGATTCCACCCGATGCATGCCATTTAGGCTGGCAGGAGTCTTTACAGTTACTGTCTTTTTTAGTGAATCCATCTATTCCAGACCAATAATTTTGACCTGCTTTGCGACGCTGTTAAATAGGTGATTTGCTTCGCCAAGCGTATTGATAGATCAGATCTAGCGAATGAAATTTTGTACTGAGTTCTCGTATTTTTAAATGAGCTAAATAACCATAGTTTTTGTATGTCTTTCTAGCTTCCTGTTATAGTGGCTTTTTTTGGCATGTATTGTGCCGTTTTTTTGTGTTTGATCCACATTTGAGGTTGTTATGACTTTACCCCATTGCCCAAAATGCCAATCTGAATATACCTATGAAGATGGTGACTTATTGATTTGCCCAGAGTGCTCACATGAATGGCGTGCAGGTGAACAAGACCTGAGCGAACAAGAGGTCGTTATTAAAGATGCTAATGGCAATGTTTTAGCCGATGGCGATGCTGTAACCGTGATTAAAGATCTTAAAATTAAAGGCTCATCATCTGTAGTTAAAGTGGGCACGAAAGTAAAAAGTATTCGATTACTACCTGATGCATCTGATGGTCACGACATTGACTGTAAAGTGGATGGCATTGGCGCGATTAAACTGAAATCTGAATATGTCAAAAAAGTTTAAATACCTTAGGGTTTGATATTGACCAGATATTAATCAGCTATTCCCAATACGTTGCAACTTGTAGCTTTTTAAGAGGGTGAAAGCATGCGTCGTATTGGGGGATCAGGCATAATTTGTTTTTACTTCGTTGGGAAACCACACCATGCCTCATATTCATGTTGAATATTCTAACAATATTAAAAATATTGATGCCAAGCAGGTACTCAAAACCTTAAACCATACTCTTTTTGCAACGGGTCATGTGAGCTCGGCTTTAGACATTAAAAGCCGTGCAGTATGTCAACAGGATTGGTTGATTGGATTAGAGCCAGATGAGACGCAGGCTTATGTGCATATTAAATTGTCATTACTGAGTGGCAGAAGTTTAGAAACCCAAGCTGAAATTTCTGAGCAACTCTTACAAGCCTTGCAACAGGTTCTACCTGCTCAGTCAGGTATGACGGTACAAATGTGCGTTGAAGTGTTAGAAATGACGAAAACCACCTACAGTAAGCAACTGGTTCAAGCCTAAATTCAAATAGCGCTTTTCAGCGCTATTTTTAATGATGTCATACGCACTTCTATTTTTAAAAAAATCAGCAATTTTTTTAGTTTATGGCATTTATTTAGCGTTTTAAATAAGGTGTGTTGATTAAAATATGTTCTAAAAATAGTTAAGAATAACAAGAGGTGTGGTATGGCTGGTTGGTATGAAATATCGCTTGCAAGTGATGGTCAATTTCGCTTTGTACTGAAAGCAGGAAATGGCGAACCCATTTTGACGAGTGAATTGTATAAAGCAAAAGCATCGGCACACAACGGCATTGAGTCTGTGCAAAAAAACTGTACCGATGATCAGCGTTATGATCGATTAGAAGCTAAAAATGGGAAACCATATTTCAATTTAAAAGCCGCCAATCATCAAATTATTGGTACGAGTCAATTTTATGCCAGTGAGCAATCGCGTGAAAAGGGCATTGAATCGGTCAAAACCAATGGAGTTTCAACCGTCATTAAAGATATAACGACCTAAAGCTATACGCTGTCATCAGAGTCTGAAATCTTTCATCATGATGAATTGATGCACAGCGTAATGGCATCGAATGATGATGAGTTGAAAATGATGTAAAGCAAAAAATATAAAAGTACCTAGGTGAACTAACCTAGGTCTTTTTTGTATGGAATGAATATAGGCACGATGAAGGTATTGAAATACAGTTTTTTTGTGGGGCTAGGCTTAGCCATACTGACTTATGTGATTTCGCCCTATTGGGTGTTGCATCGTATTCAGCAAGCCTATGAACAAAATCAGGCAAATAAAATTTCCCAATACATTGATTACGATGCAGTTAAAATTAGTTTAAAACCCCAGTTAGAACAACGTTTTCAGCACTATACAGGAGGTGAGTCATTGCCCCCAAGCCTACAAAAATGGCAAGTTAAACTGAGTCAGAAGTTTTCAGACTATGCAGTCGATATGGTGCTTAATCCACAGACATTGATGCTGTTAATGCAAGGGAAAACCTTATCCGAGTTGATTCAAAAAGAGGATTTATTGGGTGCAAAATCTGTGTTAGGTTCTGTGCAAAATGTATGGCAGGAAGCACAGCCCATAAGTGATACAGAGACACAAGGTCTACAGCTGACAGCCGATGACGATCTTGTGCAAGCTTCTCATGCTGTTGAGCAAGCGCGCAGTCGACCACAGGCACACTATACGAGTTGGAATCGCTTTGAAGTGATCGTGCCACACGAGGCAAAATCAAATACGCATGTAGAACAAAACACTCGATTTATGATGCAACGCCGTGGGCTTAGCTGGAAAATAACCGCAGTACAACTGCCTTAAATTTAAATTGAGAGCCTTAGGGTAAAAGCCAAAGGGTAGCGCAATTCACAGGACAATAAAGAATGAGTTATCCAGTCAAAATTCATGGAGAGCAACAGGCTGGGTTAGAAATACAAGAATTTTTATCCGCTTGGGATAATGTGGTGTGTCAGTTGGATATTCAGAAAATCGTGGGCTATTGCGTTGCAGATGTTTGTTTCTTTGATACCAGTAGCCAGACATCTGGAATATTAGCCTATCAGGCTTTATGGCAACGTTATAGCAGTGTGTTCCAAGCCAATGTTCGGGTTTATCGTCGAGATGTACTCGTTCACGCCACTGAAAGTATGGGTTTTATTAGTTGTTATTCTAAAGTTGACCGAGATGATGGTGTTGAAACGCCTAAAATTCCTTGGTGTCGTTCTACATTGGCTGTACGAAAAACTGCGCAAGGCTGGAAAATTCAGCATCAACATATTTCCTTGCCTGTGGATTTTGCTACTCAGCAGGCCATCCCTTTGTATTTCTAATATATATCTGCTTATTTTTCTAATGGCATCATGGGATTAAAGCCAGCATGATGAGCAAGCCATAAAAAGCTTTAAATCACATTAACTTGTGCCTTAACGTTGCAAATCATTACATGATTATCATACGCAGTGTTTGATGTTCAGCCTAAATTAACAATAAGAATTCATGGTTCAGGACGAAGACAATGGATCATAAAAACAAAAATAGCACCAATGCACCGTATCAGCCACTGCCGAAAAATGACAAGACTGTGGATGGGATAAATTCCCCCGTTGCAACAGTTCCTGCTAGCTTGCAAAAAATCATCAGCATCACAGCAGGTTTTATTATTAGTGCTTTGGTCATTGCTGCCTTGTATTGGGGGAAGGATATTCTTATTCCTTTGGCCTTGGCGATTTTGCTGGCATTTTTAGTGGATCCCTTAGTCATGCGACTAAGAAAAAGAGGCCTGCCTCAATGGTTATCGATTGCATTGGTGGTGACTTTGGTTTTGGGTGTGCTGTCAGGTGCCGCGACATATTTGGGGTATCAACTGGGGCAATTAAGTCAGGAATTGCCACAATATCATGGCACTATACAAAAAAAACTAAACTCAGTACGGCAGTATTCTCAAGGTCCGAGCGTGTGGGATGGGGCTAAAAATACTTTAGATACTATTGAAGGCTCTATTGATAAAACCATTCCTGAAGAGCCTGATCCAAGTGTGCAAAAAGTCAAAGTGGTTGGGCAGGAGCAAAGTACAGCAGAAGCCGCGCTGGAGTGGAGCGATCGGGTGCTGAATCCATTGGCAACCGCGGGTATTGTGTTCTTATTCGTAATTCTAATTTTAATTAATCGTAAAGATTTACATGGCCGTTTTTTAAAAATGTTGGGTGGTAATTTAAATATAGGAACCGATGCGCTTGATGAAACCGCGAATAGAATCGGAACGTATTTAAGGATGCAGCTCACGGTCAATTTAACCTACGGCATTCCAATGGCGGCAGGGCTATGGTTTATTGGGGTGCCTGCGGCCATTATGTGGGGCATGGTGGCTGTAGTCATGCGCTTTGTTCCTTATGTTGGTCCAATGATTTCTGCAGTTTTCCCCATTACCTTAGCCTTTGCTGTAGATCCAGGCTGGAATATGGTGCTATGGACGATCGGCTTAATTTTGCTGTTAGAACTGATCAGTAATAATATTATTGAGCCATGGCTATATGGTGAAAGTACTGGGCTATCAACGCTGGCAATTATTTTGGCAGCCACCTTTTGGACCACCTTATGGGGGCCAATTGGTTTAATTTTATCTACACCATTGACGGCCTGTTTGTTGGTTTTGTCTAACTACGTACCTGCATTAAGGTTTTTAAAAATTTTGTTGGGCAGTGAGCCAGCTTTGGCCCCCTATGAACGTTTTTATCAACGCTTGGTGGCAGATGATGTGCAAGATGCTATGGATGTGGCTAATGGTTATATTCAAGATCAATTACCCAAAAAGACGACGCCAGAACAGCGCGTACGTCGGATATGTCAATTTTATGATCAAGTGGCGATTCCAGCGATTCGATTTTTTTCGAGAGGCCATAATACAGAGGCCAGTGCAGAGCATCGTTTACGCTTACATTTAGGCTTAAAACGTTTTAATCATCATTTTCAACAAACTTATAGCCTTGCAAATGTCAATGCAAATGCGTTGGCTGAGGTCTGGTGTGCTGGGGCGCGCTGGGAAGTGGATGTACAAGTGTCAGAGATGCTGGCGCATAGTTTGAATTTAAGAGAAATTCCTGCTCAGGCATATACTGAGGTTCTCATTCAGGGGCAATCAGAAGCATTGCTCGCATTAAATAGCACCGTGCAGATTATCTGTATTTCAATTTTTCATACCGCGCCAGAAGCACAAGTGCGACTATTGAGCCATCGTATTCGAGAGTATTACCCAGATACAAAGCTCATTTTCGCTTTGTGGAGTTGTGATGATGTACAGCAATTAGATCAGATCAAAGCTCAGTTTGATGCAGATGCTGTGGTCAATAACATGAATGATTTATTGCTCAGTATTGATGCTTTAAGGTTACGCCAAGGTGAAAAATGGCTAGATGAGCCTGACCTAGAACTTGAGGAAAAACGTGTAAAAGCTTTGGATGAGCTGGGTGTTTTTGATGCGCAGAATCTGAGTATTTATACCCAGTATATAGAGGAGGCAAGACAAGCCTTTGATGTGAAATATGCCCAAATTTCATGGGTTAAACAGGACTGGGTGTATACGCCTGCTAGTCCACTTGCTCAGGATGTAGGTGACCCAATGAAAGCACGGCAATCTAAACATGATTCAATTTGCAGTCATTTGGTCTATCAAAATGAAAGTTTGATTATTGAAGATTTACAGCGGGATCCGCGTTTTGCACATTTGCCTGAACTATTGCATAACCGGATTCGATTTTATGCAGGTGTGGTCTTACGTAACCGTGAAGGCATTGCTTTGGGGAGTTTTTGTATATTGGATCGTCTACCGAAAAAACTTAGCGAAGATGATATGAGCTTATTAAAAGGTTTGGCCAATGATTTAATTAAAGTATTGAGTGATGAACGTACACGGGTCAAAAAAATACAGGAATTAGATAATTTAACGGATGTGCCTTAAGCGTAGCTGTGCTGTGTAGTCAATGCTTTGGGCTGGTATTTCATAAAAAACGGTTTTAACATGCTGTTAGGATAAATTTAGAGCCAAAGGAATGGAAAAAAATAAATTTATCATCCAATGCGGGATTGGCTTAAGTCTGGTGATGTGTAGTGCCTTGGGGCATGCGCACATTGAAGGCCAATATTTTGCGCATAAAGATTGGGAAGTTGCATGTGACAATACTGGTACTTGCCGTGTTGCGGGTTATCAAGCAGAGCAACAAAGTTCCATTATTTCAGTATTGCTACAACGCGTAGCAGGTGCACAAAGCAAATTGAGTGCACGCGTGAAAATTGATGCGACAGCATTGGATGGTGTGCAAAGCGCGTTGCAGTTTTATAAAGATGGTAAACCGCAAGGCTGGATTAATATCAATCCTAAAACGGGTGAAGGCGTATTAGATGCGAGTCAAACAGAGCAATTGTTGACTGCACTACAAGGCACTAAGCCCGTGTTATGGGGAAGTGGAAAACAGCGTTGGCAATTGTCTGTAGATGGGGCAAGTGCCGTGCTATTGCGTATGGATGATTTCCAGCGCCGTATTGGTACAAACTCTGCAACATTACGTAAGGGCAAGACCGCTTCTGATCAGGTGTTAAAAGCACAAGAAATGCCGAAGGTGAATATTCAGCATTATCAAAAAGGTATGCAAAGCCGTTATAGTGTGCATTCAAAAACAGCCAAGCAGTTGTATGTACAACTCAAAAAACAGGTGAAAGCATCTGATTGTCCTTTAATATTTGAACAGAATTTTATGGAGGGCGATCGTGTGATTGCGTATCCAATTAATGAGCAAAATCTGTTGCTGGAAATTCCTTGTTGGCGCGCAGCTTATAATTATGGCAATGGCTATTGGCTGATGGATCGGCAGTTAAAACAAGTGAAGCAATTGGTGACGGTTTCAGGTAATAGTTTTAGTGAAGGGCAGATTTTTGCCAACCAACGTGGGCGTGGTATTGCTGATTGTAATAGCACAACTGAGTGGGCTTGGAATGGAAGACGATTTGTACTGAGCTATCGAGCACGAACCGAACAATGTAAAGGATTTATTGGCGGCGCTTGGGCGCTACCTATTTGGGTAACGACGGTGCAACAGGGTTTGTAATCGTCAGTTCATATTAAAAAGCCCTGAATGATTCAGGGCTTTTTGTTTAAAAACGCTTAGGAATTTTTTGGCCACCCTCAACAGGGGACTCGGCATTTTTTAACACACCAAATAGCCATGTTTCGGCATATTGTACTGCAGTTTTAAGTACATCGCCTTGAGCTAAACGACCTGCAATAAAGCTGGCCAGTGAACAACCAGAACCATGGTATTCACCTGCTAAGCGTGGGCAACGGGTTTCTGAAATTAATTCACCCTGTATATATAAGGCATTACGAATATATTCAGGTGTATCTTCATGTCCACCTTTGACAAGGACTGCTTTTGCACCCATCGCAAATAATATTTGCGTCGCCAGATCTAAATCATTTTCACCTGTAAGCGCACGTAGCTCAACTGTATTTGGCGTAATGATGCTAGCCAATGGAATGAGTTCGGCAAAAGCTTTAACCAAAGTCGCTTGATTGCCCAAAGAACCACCACTATTGGCTACCAATACAGGGTCCAATACATATTGATAATCTGGGTGTTGCTGTAAAAATTCAGCTAGCGCTGCAATGTTATCGGTCGTGCCTAACATACCCGATTTTACACAGCGAATAGGAAGGTCATTTACGACAGCATTGGCCTGCGCAAGAAGCAATGCTTTAGGCGTGGCTTCAAAACCAAATACCTGCTGCGAGTTTTGAATGGTCAGCGCAGTACAGGCAATGGCTGCATGTGCACCACTTTGGCCAATGGCTTCAATATCGGCTTGAAGCCCAGCACCACCAGAAGGGTCGAGGCCTGAAAAACACAGCACTGTAGGGCGCACAAGGATATCCTTCATTGAATAAATATGCGTTAGTATAGGCAACTTTGAAAGAACACTCGAGTGCATTTTTGCTCTGCGTAAATCAAGCCAAGGAACACGTGTGATTAAAAATATTTTGATAGATTTGGATGGAACACTGACTGACCCAAAAGTAGGGATTACGACATGTGCGCGTTATGGTTTGGCTAAAGTTGGGCATCCGATTGCTGATGATTTGAATATTGATTGGATTATTGGCCCACCACTGAAAGCATCATTGGCTCGAATTTTACAAGTCAGTGTAGAGGATGACTTAGCCGAGCAGGCTCTATTGGGCTATCGTGAACGATTTTCTAGCATTGGTTTATTTGAAAATATGGTCTATGCACAAGTAGCAGAGACCTTAAAGCACTTACAGCAAAAGGGATATGCTTTATATGTAGCGACTGCAAAGCCCACCATTTACGCAAAGCAGATCTTAGAGCACTTTCATTTGGCCGAGTATTTTAAAGTCATTTATGGCAGTGAGCTGAACGGTGAACGTACAAATAAGGGTGATTTAATTGCCTATATTTTGCAACAAGAGCAGCTAGACTCAAGTGAGTGCATTATGGTTGGTGATCGTGAATATGACATATTGGGCGCGCGTCGAAATGGAATTGAAACAATTGCAGTGACCTATGGTTATGGCACGTCGGAAGAAATAGAACATGCACAGCCACGTTATAAAATAGACAGTTTTAATGCATTAATAAATTTGGTTTAATTAGTATTTTTATTCCTTCTATATATTTAAGAGAAATTTAACTTCTTATTAAATATATAGAGGGTTTTTAAT
>NZ_SGSS01000051.1:0-10475 GCF_004209135.1 Acinetobacter sp. WCHAc060006
ATTGGCGACGATATTCAGGTCCATGTTTCTTGCGTTTCCATTCGCCCTCACCTAGAAACTTCATGCCTGTAGAGTCCATGAGTAGATGCAGCCCATCGCTACTTTTTTGGTAACTGATTACAATATCAATATGCTTTTGTCTTCTACAAAGCGTGGTGTAATCTGGAGCTATCCAATTTAATCCGCAAAGTTTAATCAGACTTTGCACAAAGCCAGTGACCATACGTAAAGACAGACGGAATAAGGATTTAATCATTAAGCAGCATTGGATGGCTGCGTCGGAGTAGATTTGATTTCGCCCTTGTTTGCCTTTTGATGGAGCATATCATTGCGTAGCAGGATCAAACCAAATGGCAATATTTCCTCGACTCATGAGTGCTCGGTTATATGCGGGCCAATTGGTTGTGCGGTAGATTTTGTGTGTAGGCTTCTTCATTTGAAAATTATATCGCTGAAAAACCCTTTACAGATAGGTTTGTGCAACAAAGCCATTCAGAATTGAAATAGAAAAATTTAAAAATAAATAACTTGGAAATAGATTTTATGATAAAATTCAATCAGCTATATTAATTTCTACACTTATGTCTGCACTACAAAAAATTAATGAAGATATGATAGTGAATCTTCCTAAGGGTGATTTACACGTTCATTTAAATGGAGCTATTCCAACAAATTTAGTTAAGGAATTATTAGCAAAAAATACAAATGGAATTCCCTCAAATTTTGATATTAATAAAGATTTAAATATTCTCGAACCACAAAAAAATCTGCAAGATTATTTAAAACCATGGAAAGTCTTAAATTTAATACCTAGATCGCAGAGTGATTTAAATAAAATAGTATTACAAACATTTTTTAGTTTAAAACGGCTTTGTTGTATAAACATTCTTCAAGATACTGATTTTTAAGGATTTGTTTAAATTTTAATCCAAAAATAAATTAAACAAAATCATAGTCTTAGATATTTATGCAACAAAGCCCCATTAGAGCTAAACTCCATTTACTAATGTCATATTTAAATCTAATGGTATGAAAGTACTATCAAATATACTGTTTAAATTACAGCGATTTCATTCTTGCTTCCATTATTTCGAATTTGAAGTCTTGGAACCATTGAATTATTTAAGTAATCATAAATAACCATTTCAGGATGATGCAGATCAAATGCTTGTCCAAACCATATACAAGCAGCATTGGATGCACATGGTAAGACATGAATTTTGGTAATTCCTTTATCTGTTAGACTATGAAATAACGCATGAATATCTTGCATGAAACTTAGTCCTCGTTCAGGATTTCTTATTGCTCCATTCCCCATATATTCTGGTTTAGCAGTAATATTAATTACCGGATGTCCTAATTCAACAGCCTTATTTTTAGAGGTTTCTGGATCAGCAGTGAGATTCAATCTAATAGTAATTTCAGTACAATCTTCTATTTCACTGAAATTATTAATTTCATACGCTTTGGTTGTACATATAAGATCAGGCCACATCCAACAACTTCCATCCCTATACATAAGCATAGGTATAAATTTCCCTTTATTTCCTAATTTACTTCCTAATGCTATTAGGCATGGCATAGGGCCGAAGCCAAAAATAGCTACTCTCTTATCATCAAATTTAGTTTCCCTAAGTAATTGTTCTGTTTGAACTTCAAATTCTTCTAAAAAATACTTTTTATAGAACTCATCAGCTGAAGCTCTTAAATGAGCTGGTAATGGTTCATGAATTAGTGTCTTATCTTTATGCAAAATAGATTTTAATGGGAGAAGGCAGCTTGCAATATCACGTCGTGAAGGAGACTGAGGAATATTGCGATTCACGGGCCAGAAAAATAAATACACTGGCATAGGAGTAAAGCTTAAAGAATCTAATAAATCTTCGCATTGTGCTGTGAAATTACTTCTCATTTGCGAGAGTCTTGAAGCTGTATATTCTGCGCCAGCAACTTTATCAATTAACCTATGATGTTTTTCACATAATAATAAAATATTCGTTGGATCATCTGATAGTTGATATGAGAAGAAGGGGATACCGCGAGTAGAATTTTCTGATGCTGCAACATTATGAGCTAAAACGCCATATGTACCTTCAAATCCAGTTATTTCATCTATGTTTAATTTTGCACCACATCCTTTAAACATACATCGGCCATGACTTGAGAGATAAATCTGGTTTTTATCTTTTTCAGATAAATCGTTACCCCTACCTGTAAGATGCTCAAAATCAAAAATTCTTTTTATGAAATATTCTAATTGGTTTACAGGGTTTGGTTTTTGTTTAGGAATCTTTCTAGGAACAAAATCTACATCTTTAACTTCGCTCTCTTGAGAGGAGGTTAAATTCCATGTTTCTTTTAACTTTTCAAAATCATGTAGAGTGTGGGCATCAATTATGTGACCTTGAAGAAAGCGTGCATAAATGGAAATTTTTTTGGCAAGCAATCTTCGGACAAAAGTTAAAGTATCATCATAATTGAGAATTATACGGAAAAAACTTTCAGGGCTTTTATTTTTCAATAAGACAAAAATTATATTTTTACGTTCTTCATCAACTAATACACCTAATGAATCTATACAAATATGCTTTAAAATTTCTTCTATATATTTATTTGCATTTGATAAATCATCTATTGCTGATAAAGAAGTCTGTAAACTTAGGGATGGGTCTAGTTGCATTTTCAATTTAACTCAATATAACCTAACAGTTTGATTTTAAAATTTTTTCTACCAATCCAGATTCCAGTTTTTACTCTTCCGATTATTAAATATAAAACTGGGTCATTAAGATTGGTAATGCCATTTAGAACAGTATCTATATCCCTTAAATCGGTTGGAGAGGGTGTTGGTACATCTTCAGGATGTGTATGCCATAGGCCTTGAAAATTATAGAATTTTTTAGATTCGTTCCAAGCTTGTATTAAAGCATATTGGTGGGACTTTGACCTAAAGAAAGACATACGTGTTTGACAGTCTCCTTCCATAGGAGAGGTAAAGCTTTCAATGATTTTAGCTTTAGTTTCTATGTCTGTTCTTCCAATTAGAATGCCACCCGATTCTGGAGAATCTGATTCTAATTGTATAAATTGCTTTAAACTCTTTAAAACATTTGCTTGAATAATAAAGACTTGGCCTGTAGGTGTGTCACATTTAATCCTCCCTTGAGTTATGTATTGCAACATGGGCATACTTCTTTATAAATTTCTTTTAAATTCAATATATTAATTCCATTTGAATTATTTACTGAATTATAAAAAGGGGTAGTAATTATTCCATTTTTATTTGCATTCTGATTGTCGCCAGAAATAGAAACAAATCCTAATTGTTGATTCAGGACATATTCAGAAATATAGCTTGCTAGCTTCATGCAATTTAAAGAAGAGAAGGGGGTAAATGCACCAGCACACCCTGTAATATTTTTAGCAATTAGCTGTCCAGATTGTACATATTTATACATAGGGGTAAGACTTTTATTTGATTTTTCATCAAAATATAAGCAGTTTAAACATCCTACATGTTTATTATTGAAAGAAATAAAATGTCCACCTAAATCATAAGGTTCTAACCAGCCTATTATTACTTGAATGTTTGCACTTATTTCATAAATAGTTTTTACGAGAGAAATCTCAGTAGGAGTATGGCCAATTGCTATGATGATAGTATCAATATCTTCAGTAATTTTTGATTTTATCCAGCTTTCACCATGGCTTACGAATGGAAAAATAGTTAATCCGGGCCTTTCTATTAAAAACTTATTAGCTAAAGAAGTAGATTTATAGGTATTAACATACTGCAAACCTAAAGAATGACGATAAATATTATCTGTTTTTAAAAGCTCTGGATCTATGAAAGAAAATTTATTTACGCCTGTTTGAGCTAATATCTCTGCAATCTTTGAGCCTAAAGCCCCACATCCGATAATCGCTATATGTCTTGTTTTTTTCTCTTGCCCCGTTCTATTTAATAAATAATCTATCCACGCTCTTTGTGTTAAAGAGACTTTAAAGCCTTTGAAGGATACTTTTTCTTTGAAAGAATACCAAATGGCATAATAAAAAATCACATAAGCAAATCCATGTTCATTTGGAATTCCCACTAGGGCATAATGATTGCCTTGTTTTAACAAAGATCGTTTGTTCTCATTAGAGAGGGTATTAACAATTTTTAGAAAATAGTCCTCATTAAAATAATCTCCTATATCTGGTATGGGGAAAACAGAAGCATCTTCTAATAATATCTTATGAATTTTTACTTTTGTGAGCTGGTTGTGGTTTATGTAAGAACTATCGCCATCATCAATATGCTCTAATATTTGATGATTCCCTTTTGATGATTTTCTTAACCAACCATATAAATTAAATGTAGAAGTAGGGTCGCAATGTAATATTACATCCTCATTTATATTTTGAGTGCTGCCTAAATATCCTTCTAGTTCGTTATACAAGCTTACTCGGTTGTTTAATTGAAAATTAATAAAAGATTGCTTGAGTATATCTATAGCCCTTTCAAAGAATTCAGTAATAAGTTCTTTATGTCTATAGCCTTCAAAGTTTTCACCTTGATGATCCGTAGTACAAATTTCCCCACTTTGACTCACATGATCTAAGGCAGACATTGGTCGTGTCAATATTCTAAAAATGGGAGGTATCGTCCAATTAGCTCTATTTTGAAAAATTAGACCAAGGCAAACCTGTTGTGTATTAATGAGAAAATCAAATTTTAGATTAACCCAATCCTTAGTAATAGAAGTGACATGGATATTTTGAGCTCCATGTTCACTTAATAGCTTTTCAATATTGTCTAACTTTGGGTTATCAAAAAACATTGAGTTTTCCTAAGCAGATTTTCCTTCTTGAGTGTAATAAGTTTGTACTACTGGTTCGGACACTTCTTGTATTTCAGGGATAGGGAATTGTCTTCCAAAAGTTTTATTTAAAATTTTGCAAGCTTCTACTGTATCAGTTTCCTCATTTACAGCTTCTAAAGATGATTTTAAATCTTCAAGTTTTGATTTTAAGTGCTCCATTTGTTTTCGGGTCAATTTTTCGAGTAAGTCTACACCTTGATGTGCAGGTAAATTAATTACGAGTCTGAAGTAATACTCGTTATTTTCTGGATCAATGCTAAAGGTAGTGAATTGATCTAATACATTATTTACTATAGAAAGTAATACCTTATTATCATTCTCATAATCTTCAGCTGTTATATGCTCATATACAGCTGTAGTGATAGCAATACTCTTAAAAAAATCTAGACCTTTCTCATTTCGCCATTGTTTCAAGTAGCGAGTACATCGTCTAAACTGATGACGTAAATCTGAATCATCTTCAAATTTTCCCAAAATTGTATCGGTAAGTTCAGTAGGATTTGAAATATCCCAAGTCTTAAGGTCTTCAGAGGAGAATTCCTTACCTCGAGCTAGATACATATTGCCTTTGTCGTCTTCAGCGTAGATGGGCAGATCTACATGATAATCGGGACTACCATTTTTGAGATAAGTGACAGTTACGCAAGGTCGTTTGATCGTTACAGTTCTATTTGAATGAGTTAAAGCATCTCTAACAATTTTTTTAATTTCTACTGAGCCATATTCCTCTTTGTCACAATCTAATAAAACTCCTACATCAATATCATAATCTCCATTCTTAGGCTTAATCCCTGTGCCCAAGGCATAACTACCTTGATTAAAGTATTCAACAAATTGAGGACCATTTGGATCCTTTTTGAGTTCATCTTTTAAGGTGCTAATCAAAAGGTCACGTTTTTCACGTAATGTACTTTCTTCGTCATAACGACCTAATCGAATATTTGTGTGGAACTTAGCATAGTGTTTTTGTGGATTCGCCATATTGTTGTATTCCTGTAGTGCTTTTGTTGTTATGGGGATCTCCTATATTAAATACAAGTTAAGACATTAAAAAAAATAGAATTTTTAAAGGGAAAATTTAATCAAAAAATATTTAAACAAACGATGAGATGTATCAATCTCCAATTTTTAGCATTCCTTCCCAACTAAAATAGTTTTGAGTCAAATTCTTTCTGGACATCGCCCATACACGACCATGCATCTTGCAAGGTCCAATTACGGCATCGCCACCACAGAGTAAAAAGAATGTTCAAAATAAACAGTCTAAAAATTCTGAATAGCCTTTTAGAACAGAGAGTTAAGGCACACAATTTAAAATAGTCAGTGAGCCTATCAAAATCCTCATGTATGAAACCTAAGAAGTTCCACATTTTTCTGGGTATACAAGCCTAAATTTTATGGAAAGAATTCATATGCTGCTCCTTTAGCTAAAAGAGTATTCAGCTTACGATTCGTGGTTATTTTCAACAGTGCCTTCTGGTAAGGGTCGGCACCTGCACATCAAAAAAATCTCCCCCCAGAGTACGGCTGTTTCTATCGGGGGTAGAATATTCATTCTGTTACTTTAGACTATACCCTAAAGTTACAATCTGAAAGTTCATGAAATTATGTATCATTTAAATGATTTTTAATCATAAGTAACATGTAACTTTAGTGTTAAAGAATTATAATTTACGAAATTGTTCATTTTTATCCAATTGGGGCGTGAAAAAGTGAAAGGCCAAAAAGTAGGGTATGTCCGGGTAAGTTCTGTCGAGCAAAACACTGGACGTCAACTTGAAGGAATTGAGGTCGACCGGATTTTTGTTGACCATGCTTCAGGTAAAAATACTGACCGACCTAAATTTCAGGAAATGTTGAACTATGTCCGGGAAGGGGACAGGGTGATTGTACATTCAATGGATCGTTTTGCGCGAAGCCTAAAAGATTTGGTCACTGAAGTAGATAAACTGGTCAAACGAGGGATCGCCATCCAGTTTGTAAAAGAAAATATTACTTTTACAGCCGAATCCACCCCGATGGATAATTTGATGCTTCAAATGATGGGTGCTTTTGCACAGTTCGAACGTGAGATCATTTTAGAGCGGCAAAAGGAAGGAATAAAACTCGCCTCTGCTCAGGGGAAGTACAAAGGTCGGGTGCATAAACTAAAGCCTGACCAAGCTGAAGCTTTACGACAAGCATGGAAGGAGGGGAAGTATCCATCGAAAATGGCATTAGGGAAAGCTTTTGGGATTAGTCGTCAGGCGGTATACCGATATTTACAAGTTAGTGAATAGCTTATTGGGATTAGCAAATCTTTTATGACTTTTACATATATTCTTATTAAAGGAAAACTATTTTTAATCTTTTAAAATAGTTATAAGATAAACAAAATTTGTTGATTTTATAACATGAAAATATCATTACTGATCTCATCACTTCCCAGTCAAAGCACAACCGCAAGAATGCGAATTTGGCGTTCATTAAAGTCAAATGGTGCAGCAACTTTAAGAGATGGTGTTTACCTCTTACCCGAAGCACATTCTGAAAAATTTGAGTCTGTTGTTCATGATCATCTTAATGAACATGGGCATGCCTATATCTTTCAGACTGAACCTCCTGCACATTTAGACCTTGCTCAACTTTTCGACAGAACTGGAGAATATGAAGAACTGAGAACTGAAATTTCACAAATACAAAATACGCTTGAGGAAAATAAGAAAAAAGAACATCTCAAACAGATTCGAAAATTAAGAAAAAACCTCAATTCACTGATAGAAATAGATTTTTTCCCAAATACTCATCAAAGCAAAACACTGAATGAACTCACCCGATTAGAACAAGTTATTGCCCGGTTAGGTGAATACGATGAACCCAATAATTTTGAACAGCAATTAAAAGTCCTATGCAAGCAAGATTTTCAAAATAAAATCTGGGCAACCAGAAAGCGTCCTTGGGTTGACCGTTTGGCATCGGCATGGATCATTCAGAAATTTGTAGACCCTCAGGCAAAATTTATTTGGTTAGAGCATCCCAATGATTGCCCCAAAGATACCTTAGGTTTTGATTTTGATGATGCCCAATTTACCCATATCAATCATCTAGTCACTTTTGAAGTGTTAATGCATAGCTTTGAATTACAAAACCCTGCTTTAAATAAAATCGCTGAAATTGTTCATTTTTTAGATGTTGGGGGAAATGAGCCTGCCGAAGCCTTAGGCATTGAAAAAATCTTGCAAGGCTTAAGAAGCACGATCACAGATGATGATCAATTACTCCATCTTTCAAACCATATTTTTGATGGCTTATATGCAGACTTTCAAAGGAATTTAACATGAATAATAAGCCATCTTTAATAGATGAAACAGAAATTGAATCTATCAGCTTTTGGCAAGCATTCAAATTTTGGTTAAAACTGGGATTCATTAGCTTTGGTGGTCCTGCCGGGCAAATCGCTGTTATGCACCAAGAGTTAGTTGAAGAAAAAAAATGGATTTCAGAACAGCGTTTTATGCACGCATTGAATTATTGCATGCTCTTACCCGGCCCCGAAGCTCAACAACTTGCAACTTATATTGGCTGGTTAATGCATAAAACCAAAGGTGGCATCGTTGCAGGGGTTTTATTTATTCTACCTTCTCTTTTTATCCTCATTGGGCTGTCTTGGGTCTATGTGAAATATGGCAACGTCCCGATCATTGCCGGTTTGTTTTATGGCATTAAGCCCGCAGTTGCCGCAATTGTATTTCATGCCACGTATCGTATTGGCAGTCGTTCATTAAAGAATAAATTTCTATGGGCGATTGCAGTTATCGCTTTTCTTGCAATATTTATTTTTAATATTCCTTTCCCTTTAATCGTTTTATGTGCAGCGATATCGGGTTATTTGGTCGGTAAAAAGTATCCTGATTTATTTAAGCTAAATGCACATCAGTCCAGTCAAAAATCCTATGGACGTGCAATTATTGATGATGATACCCCTACACCTGAACATGCTGTTTTTAAATGGTCTCATCTGATCAAAATAACTGTAATTTCAGCACTTTTATGGGCAATTCCACTCATCTCTTTAACAGCAGTTTTGGGATGGAGTCATTCTTATACTCAACTGGCTTGGTTCTTTACTAAAGCTGCACTTCTGACATTTGGTGGTGCTTATGCTGTTCTGCCTTACGTTTATCAAGGCGCTGTCGGTTTTTATCACTGGCTCACCCCAACTCAAATGATCGATGGTTTAGCCCTAGGTGAAAGTACTCCCGGCCCATTGATCATGGTGGTGGCTTTTGTCGGCTTCTTAGCAGCTTATAACCATTCGCTGTTGGGTGCTGAATATCAATTTATTGCAGGTGCATTAGGTGCAATCATCGTCACGTGGTTTACTTTTATTTTCTCATTTTTCTTTATCTTAGCCGGAGCACCTGTTATAGAGTCCACACACAATCAAATTAAATTTACTGCCCCTTTAACCGCCATTACCGCTGCCGTGGTGGGCGTAATTTTAAATTTGGCACTCTTTTTATGTTACCACGTGCTTTGGCCACAGGGTTTTGAAGGGAATTTTGATTATATCTCTGCCATTATTGCAATTTTAGCTGTAGTCGCATTATTTAAATTTAATCAAAGTGTGCTCAGAGTCATCATCGGTTCTGCTTTAGTGGGTTTAACGATTAAAATTTTACTATAAAGAATGAACACTAGAGGTATGGATAAAAAATCTATGCTTCTTTTGACACGATTCAAGGTATCTTCTTTCATATAAAAAATTAAAGAATATTCCACTAAATCACTCACCATTTAACATAATGGTGGTTATGCGAAGTCGACTTGTAATGCAATTTGCATTACAATATTCCTAGTACATTAAATACTTGGGAAATATGATGGCTACTGTTAACTTCAGGATCGATGAAGCCCTTAAAGAAAAATCTTATTCAATCCTTAAAGAGCAAGGTATTGCACCTACTGATTTCTTCACTAGTATTCTTGAGTATGTTGCTACGACTGGGAAACTGCCTGTCAAAAAAGCTTTGCTTTCGGAAGAAGATGAAGAATTATTAGCTCTTGTCCGTAAGCGCATTAATGATCCTAAAGAGATGTTTGAGGAAGTCACATTAGATGACTTATAAGCTTTTACGTCACAAGGACTTTACAGCAGAATGGGAAAAACTCCCTGTTGCTATACGAGATCAATTTAAAAAGAAACTAGCCAAAGTCATAGAGCAGCCACATATTCCAAAGAATATGCTTAGAGGCGATCTTGCAGGTTGCTATAAAATCAAATTATTAAAAGCTGGTGTCCGACTTGTCTATCAAGTTAAAGATGATCAGGTAGTTATCCTGCTCATTACCGTCGGAAAACGAGCTGATAGCATAGTTTATGACGAAGCGAAAAAGCGAATTAAAGACTAAAAATGGGAGCTTATAGCTCCCATTTTTGTGTAGAGGCAGCAAGATTATGCTGTTTTGATCAGAACTCAGTTAACCATCCCGGGATTCTGCTCTGGCCCATTCAGCGCAGTTTTTTACTTTGGATGAAGTTAACCCATGTTATATTGCACAAGATAAAAAGGCACTGTTGCAAAGTTAGCGATGAGGCAGCCTTTTGTCTTATTCAAAGGCCTTACA
>NZ_SGSS01000052.1:0-9899 GCF_004209135.1 Acinetobacter sp. WCHAc060006
CTTCATTCTGCTGCAGTCTAGCCAGTTTATTGAAAATACTGTAGTTGATCTTCCGTCCTTCATGCATGATCGCTACAGTGCCATCCGGGTACTCCAGAAATGAAATGTATTGCCCAACAAGCTTATGATTTAGCTCTGTCGGTTCAAGCAGATAAATACACTTGTCATACGTGATGGTGAGGTTCTTCGTGACCTTACGCGGTTCCTGCCAGGTGAATATATCCTCCAGCTCAGCATCAGATTCTGTTAGCGGACGATGTAAGTTCTATGAATTTCGCGCACACTTGGCAAACTTCTGGTTGAACTGCTCAATAAAGCAGGGTAGCCAGGCATTGGCTTTGGCAATTGAACTGATGCCTTCCAGACGCATCTCCTTGATCAAACGGTCTTGAAGGGTTCTATTCGCGCGTTCTACGCGACCTTTAGCCTGTGGTGAGTTGGCAAAGATAATATCAATCTTTAACTCATTCAGAATCCGGCCAAATTGCGTGATTTTGCTGTCCTGGCTCGATTTCTGGTTCACTCGGAATACCGAATGTTTATCGCTATATATAAAAGGCCAGAGGCTTGCCGTATTGTTCAATGTAGACTCGGGGGAAAGAATATAGTCAAAGGTCGTTTCCGTCTCACAAAAGCGTAGATGTAACAGCTTTCTAGTGGCATCATCGAGATAAACCAGCAAGCAGCATTTCGCGGAACGGCCTTCAAACCAGTCATGATATGAGCCATCAATCTGGATCAGCTCACCGAAGCAATCCCGGTTATAACGTGGCTGATATGGACGTTTAAGGCGCTTGGATCGTGGAATCCAGAGGTCATTGCCGTCATCCAGCTCCGAAGCGTTTCTAACGGGATATTCAGGTCAAACATGCTGCTGAGTTTTTCATGCGCCAAGTTGGGTCCAAATCCAACCAGATGTTCAGGAATAATGGAAAGACATCTTGATTTTAATAAATAAAACACTCGTATTAATTTTCATTCATTTTTTTAGTTGCTTTATAGATACCAAATCGTTTCACCCCAATCACTTTCCTGTCTTAAAAGTATTTCACCTTTCGCAAAGTAACGTTATCGCGATTGATTTGCAGGACTCCACTAATTGAGGTAAAACGAAAGTGGGTTGATTATGTCAATCAATATCGGCGCGGTAAAATGGAGCAGTTGAACGTGGTAAGGCTTGATGACCACGTATTTGATCCGCGATTTTCTCAGCCATCATAATGGTGGTTGCATTTAAGTTACCTGTGATAATCAGCGGCATAATCGACGCATCAACAACACGTAAATTTTGCATCCCATGTACACGACCTTGTCCATCGACTACCGCCATATCATCTTCGCCCATTTTACAACTACAGGATGGATGATAAGCAGTTTCAGCGTGATTTCGCACAAATTCATCTAATTCAGCATCGGTACTCACATCTTTTCTAGGGCTGATTTCTTCGCCTCGATAAGGATCAAGTGCAGGTTGGTTCATAATTTCACGAGTAATCCGGATAGCGTCACGAAATTCCTGCCAGTCTTGTTCGGTCGACATGTAGTTAAATAAAATACTTGGATGGTCGAAAGGGTTTTTAGATGTCACATGTACTCGACCGCGTGAAGGTGAGCGCATCGAACCGACATGGGCTTGGAAGCCATGCTCTTTGACGGCATTACTGCCATTATAGTTAATTGCAACAGGCAAGAAGTGGTATTGAATATTTGGCCAAGCAAACTCTTTGGAGGATCGAATAAAGCCACCTGCTTCAAATTGATTGCTTGCTCCAATCCCTGTTCCGTTAAACAACCACTCTGCACCAATTGCAGGTTGGTTTTGCCATTTTAAAGCAGGGTAGAGAGAAACAGGTTGCTTACACTTATATTGTAAGTACATTTCTAAATGGTCTTGCAGGTTTTCACCGACACCCGGTAAGTCATGCACCACTGGAATGTCGAGAGACTGAAGTAAAGTACTTGAACCAACACCCGAACGTTGCAAAATTTGCGGTGATGCAATCGCTCCAGCACAGAGTAGGACTTCTTTATTGGCATAGACCTGAAGTAAGTTGTTTTGATTAGCACCTTGAATATATTCAACACCAATCGCTTGTTTGCCATTGAACAAAATTTGATTGGTCATGGCATGGGTGATAATGGTTAGATTCGCTCGACCTTTGGCCATATCTAAATAGCCACGTGCTGTGCTTGAGCGTCGACCTTTGGGGGTCACGGTTCGATCCATTGGGCCGAAACCTTCTTGTTGATAACCATTTAAATCATCAGTGCGTGGATAGCCTGCTTGCACACCTGCTTCAACCATGGCATGGAATAAAACATTATTGTCTGCTTTAGGCGTGGCGACAGAAACAGGGCCAGCATCGCCATGATAGTCATTGCCACCAATATCACGGGTTTCTGCTTTTTTGTAGTAAGGCAGACAGTCGGCATAGCTCCAATTTTCAAGGCCTTTCAAGCTAGCCCATTGTTCTAAGTCCATGGCATTACCACGGATATAGCACATGCCATTAATGAGGGACGAACCGCCTAAGCCTTTACCGCGACCACATTCCATGCGGCGGTTATTCATATGAGGTTCTGGGTCGGTTAAATACGCCCAGTTATAACGACGACCTTGCAAGGGATAGGCTAAGGCAGCAGGCATCTGAGTACGGAAGTCGATACGATAATCGGGACCACCTGCTTCGAGTAAGAGCACGGAAACATCTGGGTCTTCGGTTAAACGAGCAGCCAGTACATTACCTGCTGAACCTGCGCCAATAACAATATAATCGTAGTGTTGAGAATGCATAATGATCCTTTTTCTATGGCAGGGCCACGTTGCATGAGAACGTGGCCACATGTTGAGTTGAGGATGAAAAAAAAATAAAAAGGAAGTAGGGATTTAGCTAGCTAAAATTCAGACTTTAAAAAATACTTTGGTATTCGCCTAGTTCAACTTGAACCGATTTGATGCGGGTATAGTGTTCAAGTGTGGTAATGCCATTTTCACGTCCGACCCCTGACTGTTTATAACCACCCACAGGCATTTCAGCAGGGGATTCGCCCCAAGTATTGATCCAGCAAATGCCTGCCTCAAGCTGATGAATAATGCGATGAGCTTGGGAAATATCTTGTGTGACCACACCCGCAGCTAAACCATAACTGGTGTTGTTGGCACGTTGAATAGCTTCTTCAATACTGTCATAGCTTAAAATGCTCATGACTGGACCAAAGATTTCATCTTGCACAATGTGCATGTCGTCATGACAGTCGGTGAACACGGTAGGTAAAACATATGCGCCCTGAGCAAGTGCTGCTTCAGTTCCACGTTGTCCACCAATCAATAAAGTCGCACCTTGTTGTTTGCCTGACTCAATATAAGACAAGACTTTTTCCATATGCGGAAAGCTGACTAAAGGTCCAAAGTTGGTTTCAGCCTGCATCGGGTCACCTATGCGGATACGTTTTACACGTGTAATCACAGCCTGTTCAAATGCAGCCTTGAGGGTTTGTGGTACAAATACACGGGTGCCATTGGTACATACTTGACCTGAGCTAAAGAAGTTCGCCATTACCGCAATATCGGCTGCGCGATCAAGGTTGGCATCTGCACAAATAATGAGAGGTGATTTGCCACCGAGCTCCATGGTGACTTCTTTGAGACTAGAAGCCGCAGCACTGGCCATAACCTTTTTACCCGTTGCCACACCACCTGTGAACGAAATTTTTTGAATGTCGGGGTGTTCAGTCAACCATTGACCCACTTCAGCACCAAAACCTTGTACCACGTTGAAAACACCAGCAGGTACGCCTGCTTCAGTGTAGATCTCTGCCAACTTTAAGGCGGTAAGAGGGGTCACTTCGCTAGGTTTAAAAATCATGGCATTCCCTGCGGCGAGAGCCGGAGCTGATTTCCAAAGTGCTATTTGGATTGGATAATTCCAAGCACCAATCCCTGCCACTACACCTAAAGGTTCACGGCGTGTGTAGAAAAAACTACTTTCACGTAGTGGTACTTGTTCACCTTGAATGGCCGTTGCAAGTCCTGCGTAGTACTCTAAAACATCTGCACCAGTGACAATGTCCACAGTAGAAGTTTCACTGAAGGCTTTCCCTGTATCGAGTGTTTCAAGGCGAGCTAACTCGTCATTACGTGCGCGTAAAATATCGACTGCACGACGTAAAATACGGGCACGTTCGACCGCTGTTTTGGCAGCCCATTCACGCTGCCCTTGTACAGCACTTTGCACTGCTGCATCGACATCAGCTTTGGATGCTTGCTGAATAGTGGCAATGACCTGACCTGTAGCAGGATTGATACTGTCAAAGGTTTGATCACTGGTGGCATTGAAATATTGTCCGTGAATATAAAGCGAGTGAAGCTGTACATCATTCATTTTGTTGTTCCTGCCGTATCTGTTGAATTAAGCGAAGTTGCATATCGACATAGTCGTATGCAATAGAACGTGCCAAATCACGATCAAATGCTTGATGACCACTTAAACTCCCACGTAACCATAAGCCATCAATCAGTGCTGCTAACCCTTTAGCGGCTTGGCTTGCTTGTGACTTCGGCATGAGTTGCAAGAAATGAAACTTCAAATTTGAATAAAGACGTTGGTCATTAATTCTTTGCAGTCGACCTAAGTCGGGTAGGTGCATACTGGCAGACCAAAAATCCAGCCAAACCCGCATAGCAGTGTTGTTGACCTGACTGATGTCAAAGTTGGCATCAATAATGGCTTTGAGCGAATGTTCTGGACTGGGCTGCGCCACCTTTACTTTATAACTCGCCGTGGTCTTGGCTAAGACATTGAGCATTTGACGCATGCAACTGTGTATGAGACCTTGTTTATCACCAAAATAATGACTCACAATGCCGGTAGAAAGCTGTGCTTTTTTTGCAATTTGAGCAATGGTGGTATTGGATAAGCCCACTTCATAAATGACTGCATAGGCAGCATTAATGATTTCTTCACGGCGCTCATGCTCAGGTTTTACTCTACGTTTATTCATGACAATCCAAAACAATTTGCCTTAAATTTAAAGGTGTTAGATTCAATAACTTACATGGAAAGCATCATAGCATTTTTTTATAATACTCATTATTGATTGAGCGTTCAATCAATAATGAGTACACTTATGGTTAAATTCAAAGCAAAGTACTGCTAAATTGCTTTGGATGTTCCACATAACTGTTTATTTATCAAAAGGATGTAACATAAGGGTTTAATTGCAGAACATCATTCAGAAAAGTGAGCTGATGAGCTATAGGTTTACGGTTTTATACTTTTTTCGAGTTGAGAAAGCTCTTATAGTCATTTTGAGGGGAGATATGTGTAGGATTCCTATCAAAATATCAATGAACAAGGGTGGCTCACATTTTAAAACTGTGTAGAAAATGCACCTCATAATTGATTTAGACCTTCGGGTTTAAAGAAGATAGCGTTTTTATTTCTGATAAAAATACTGTCGTTTTCGTTAGTCGATTTTTAAGCTCTCGACCACGAGAAGTTTAAAAATTGTCTTTTGTCTTTTTTATTTACTTTCTTGAGGATTGTATGGCAACAGATAATCCAAGAGCAGTTGATGATCAAACATTAGCGCCTAAAGACCGTTTAAATGGTGTGGTCTTTTATATTTCAGCTCTCATTATTTTAATTTTTTCTGTTACCACCATTTTGTTTAATGACTTTGCTAACCGAACCTTAAATATGGTTTTGGCTTGGGTGAGTTCAACTTTTAGTTGGTATTACTTACTCGCAGCGACCTTGTATATGGTCTTTGTGATTTTCATTGCCTGTTCTCGCTATGGCAATATCAAATTAGGTCCCAAACATTCCAAACCTGAATTTAGCCTTTTAAGTTGGTCTGCAATGCTGTTCTCAGCTGGGATCGGCATCGATTTGATGTTCTTCTCGGTGGCGGAACCTTTATCTCACTATATGCATCCACCTGTGGGTGAGGGGCAGACCCTAGAGGCTGCACGTCAAGGCATGGTGTGGACGCTGTTTCACTATGGTCTAACGGGATGGTGTATGTATGCCTTGATTGGCATGGCATTGGGCTATTTTAGTTATCGCTATAACTTACCACTGACCATTCGATCTGCTTTATATCCGATCTTTGGTAATAAGATTCATGGGCCGATCGGTCATAGTGTCGATACCGCTGCGGTCATCGGTACTATTTTTGGTATTGCTACGACCTGCGGGATTGGGGTAGTACAACTGAACTATGGCTTACATGTGTTGTTTGATTTACCTGAAAACCTTTGGATGCAAACCGCATTAATTGTGGTTGCGGTGGTAATGACCATTATTTCAGTGACTTCAGGGGTGAATAAGGGACTGCGAGTTCTCTCCGAGATCAATATTTATGTTTCTGTCGGCTTGATGCTGTTTATTTTGTTCTTAGGCAATACCGAATTTTTACTGAATGCTTTTGTGCAAAATATTGGGGACTACATTAACCGTTTTCCAAGTATGACTTTGGAAAGTTTTGCCTTTGAACAACCGAAAGAATGGATGAACAGTTGGACATTGTTCTTTTGGGCATGGTGGGTGGCTTGGTCACCATTTGTAGGTTTGTTTTTAGCACGGATTTCACGTGGTCGAACCATTCGTGAGTTTGTTAGCGGAACTCTCATTATTCCTCTGTTTTTCACACTCACGTGGTTATCAATATTTGGAAATAGTGCACTACATAGTGTGATTTTTGATGGTAACTTAGCCCTTGCACAGAGTGTGATTGCAAATCCTGCACATGGTTTTTATGACTTACTGGCTCAGTATCCATGGTTTCCGTTTATTGCAGGTGTGGCCACAATTACTGGCTTACTATTTTATGTGACCTCGGCGGACTCTGGTGCGCTGGTGTTGGGTAATTTCACCACTCAATTTACCAATGTCGATCATGATGCACCGCGATGGTTGAGTGTATTCTGGGCCATAGCGATTGGTTTATTAACCCTTGCAATGTTGATGGCTAACGGGATTACGGCACTACAAAATGCCACAATCATTATGGGGTTGCCGTTTAGTTTTGTGATGTTCTTGGTCATGGCAGGTTTGTATAAGTCATTGCGTTTAGAAGACTATCGACAAGCTAGTAGCAGTTTAAATGCTGCACCCGTGGTGGGCAATGTCGACATCCTCAACTGGAAAAAGCGTTTGTCCCGAGTCATGCACCATCCAGGAACAACTGAAACTCGGCGTATGCTCGATGACATCTGCCGGCCTGCGGTGATGGCGGTTGCCGAGGAAATGCAAAAACGTGGTATCGACATCAGTGTTCAAGAAAGTGCGCTAGAAGAAGACTCAAATCTATATCATTTAGATTTGATGATTCATTTGGAAGAAGAACAAAACTTTGTCTATCAAATTTGGCCAGTACGTTATATCGCTCCGACCTTTAGTGAACGAGGCAAACTGGGTAAACGCTTCTACTACCGTCTTGAAACTTATTTGTATGAAGGTTCTCAAGGCAACGACCTTGTTGGTTATACCAAAGAGCAAGTGATTAATGATGTGCTGGATCGTTATGAGCGCCATATGACCTTCTTACATATCAATCGAATCAGTCCAGGGAATCGTCCCTTATTTCCAGACCCTCAAGGATAATTAGGAGGAACCATGTTGACCTCATATTTACATGCTTTTGCTTTGTTTTTCTCATTGCTGAATCCGTTTTTAATGAGTATTTACATGATTGGCATGATTCGGAACTCCGAAGCTAAAGTGTTTAATAAAGCCTTGATTCAGGGCTGTCTCATTGCTTTTATAGTATTTATGCTGTTCGCATGGGGTGGGGAAGCGATTTTTAGTAAATATTTAAATGTACGCTTTGAAGCCTTTCAAATATTTGGTGGTCTGATCTTCTTGGTGATTGGTTATCGCTACGTGTTTCAGGGAGCAGATACCATTGGTGAAATGCGTGGTGCGCCTGAGCATTTGGCAGGAACCATTGCGATGCCTTTTATGATTGGTCCAGGAACCATCAGTGCTGCTGTGGTGACAGGTATGGCACTGCCAATCAGCGGCGCAGCGATGATTATTTTTCTGACTTTGGCGTTGACCTGTGGCTTGATGATTTTAATGAAATTTGCGCATGACCATTTGCGTTATAAGCATGCCAAATATATTGACCGTTATGTTGATATTGTCGGGCGACTGTCAGCCTTACTGATTGGGACTATTGCGGTAGATATGATTATTAATGGGGTTTTAGGTGTTTTAACAGAAACGTACTGACATACTCCCACCACTTTCGCTTAGCTTAAGTGGTGGATTCTAAAAGACAATACTCTTAGGCGACTTTTTTTTGCGGATTTCACTTGTTTTTTTGCTTAGTAGGTCGACCTTTACTACACATCTTCCAAAAACATAACTGTTAGTCCCACCGCCCACCGATGTGTCTGGCTGCAGATAAAGTTCGACCTGATGCTGTTTAAAATCAGCTGCGAAGATTCTGCTGGTTTTTTACTGCAAATTCATATTTAAATGATCATTAAGTATTGTGCTAATCTGGACAAACAGTTATTGCTCTTTAAGATGATTAATTAATCGTTCATAGTCATTTTTAGAAAGTTTACCAATGTAAGTTAATTTTGTCATATCAATTGGCAATTGATATGTCTGTACAGTATCAATCCATGATTTTTTACTTAGTCCAACCGATTTCCAATCTGTAATTTCAATATATTTACTTTTAATAAAGTCAGATTTATTGTCATATTGACTGCTTAAACGGAATACGATGTAGTCTTTTTTTGTTTGTCGAATATATAAAACAGGACGGGTTTTACCATCTGCTATGTCTGTAAAACCAACGTAAGCCCAATACAAGTCCTGTGCCATTAGTATCCACCATCATCATTTAAAAACTCTTGAGCAGATTTTGTATCGGATACTTTTACACTCGGAATATTATGGCTCAGGGCTATGAGTTGTGCTGTATTAAAATCATCATCACTTATTTGATTACTCACAGGAATTCGACCTGTTTTAGCAATTTCAGCCATAACCATACTAAAAACAGATGCAGGGGTTAGCCCAACTTTTTTGATTATGTACTCTGCTGATTCTGAGATTGCCTCATCCACAGTATATTGAACTCTTTTTTTAATTAGCGTAGACATTTAACACCTCTTAATCTTTTCAATGCCATTTTACGGCATAAAGTGACACCAAACAAGTAAATAGTAAGTGTCCATTCTTAATAAGAATTGGTGTCCAAGTAGCTGTTGATGTGCATCATAGACCGGACATTTTTATTGGTGAGAATATAGACACTTTAAATGGTTTCTAACATTTTTATTGCGTATAACAGCCATTATGTTAAATGGAAATATTTAGTGATTCAGAATTTACTTTTTCTTGTTATAAAAGATGACAAGTAGAATGATGATAATCGCTAAGATCAAAGAAATAATTGCTGTTTCCATAGCTCAGAGTTCCTATTTTTTATTTGTGTAGGTAGATCTATTTTGTGGCTTAGAAATCAGTATTTTTCAAGAAAAAAAGAGAGCTAATTGCTCTCTTTTTGGGGAGAGACTTATTCAAAGTGAAGTTGATACTCGTCTGTGGTGATTTTAATTTTGAGGTTCTTATATTTTCTTTTTGTGGCACTAAGCGCAGAGTTGGTAACTTCGTTATGGAATTTAGGATCATTCATTAGATCGTGAAATAATTTATATCCGATCAATAACTTACTTGATCGTTTCTTTTCTTTTAAATCAATTTCAATTAGTTGATCCAATTCTTGTACAGAAAAACTATGCATCTTACCCTCGCTAGTATGTTTCTGAAGGAGAAACATACAGGTTTGATTATAGGAACTAAAGGAATATTTAGCTTTTGCTATATGGAATATTATTGTAAAAATAAGAGGTTAAATTTATATAACGTTTAATT
>NZ_SGSS01000053.1:0-9398 GCF_004209135.1 Acinetobacter sp. WCHAc060006
CAGGCTACCGCTTTCATATCGATGCGCGATAAATTCAAACAGTACCTGGGTTTCTGCATCGGTTTTTTTCACATAACCAATGTCATTTATCTGACCACCCGATATTTCAAAATAAACGGGAAGCCCACCGCTATCTACAGCGAGATGAATTTTTGTAGAACTCCCACCCCGACTTTTTCCTATCGCTTCATCTGAACTGCTTGCGGCTCCGCTACTGTCTTGATGCGCTTTGACAATACTTCCATCAATAAACAACCATTCTGGATCATTATCGGACGATATGCTTTGAAACCATTTTTGTAACACACCTTTCTTTGACCAAAGGTTAAAGCGCTTAAATACAGAGTTCCAACGACCGAATCTTTCAGGCAAATCTCGCCACTGAATGCCTGTGCGCATACGATAAAGTATGCCTTCCAGTGTATTTCGGTGTTCATATTTATTGTAAACACGCCCTGTCTCTTTAAGTATTTGCTTTAGGGCTTCCTAGGCGTTATCTGTTAGCATTGTCCTTGGCATAGCAACGTCCGTTCTCGGTGGTATTTTTGATTTTTGGCGAAACCATTATACCTTGTTGCTATGCCGTTCATTTTTCACTCAAAGATCAACAGCCTCTAGTAAGGCACGTACTTGAAGCACTTAAAAGATAAAAATAAAGGCTCTCTAATGTGTTTAGGAGCCATCTAACTTATAGTTGTTTCGGGTGAGGCTTATTTGTTTTTGTGCTCCAGTGCTGTAAGTGATGTACCTACGATAAATATAGACACGACAAACAAGCCTAAATCTTTTAGCAAAAACTGGCCAGGAACCACAGAGATCGCAGGAAACCCAAGAGATGCCTCAAAAACACCGGGTGTAGTCAGCATGAACGACAATGTCGTAAAAAAGAGTCCGGTTGAAAGTACACCGCCCAAGATTGCGAGCTTAGGGGAGAAAACTCGTGCAGCGATTAACAGGCCAACTGAAATTTCAAGCACACCCAGAAAATTTGAGAATCCTTGAATGCTGAGGAAGCTATACATCCACGAAAGCAGAGGGCTATTACTAACAAAACCATGTATACCGTTTGCTTCGTAGCTAGTGAATTTCATGCCACCAAACCACAAATATATTATCGTCATGGCAACGTAGATGCCACCTATACCAAACTTAGTGATTTTTGCACCGAGATTATTACTAAGGGTATTGGTAGTCTGGACACCATTTTCAATTTCGGGAATAGTCATCTTATATCTCCAATTATTTTTAGCCATGTGGACTCACTCTATGTAGCCCACTAAAATGATATGACTCTTGAGAAAAACTATATGTTTACTCGAGTCGAACCTAACTTAGGTAATTGCTGTAGTTGAGCACCAATGGATTAGACATCAATGCCTAGTGGTTGAACGGCCGGGAAGTCGACCTCGGTCTGTGTCACTTCGTTAACGTAGTTAGTGAAAGTGTTCAGGGCAACAGCCAACAGAATATCCACTACATGTGCATCACTGTAGCCAGCGTTCAGCACCGCTTGGACCTGGTCATTGCTGACTTGCCCGCGCTGGCGGACTACGGCGGCAGCAAAACGCACGGCTGCGTCGGCCTTAGGGTCATTTGATGCACCGCTGCGGTTGGCAGTGAGTTCAGCATCATCAAGCTTGGCCACCTTACGGCCTAGGAAGGAATGGGCAGCAAGGCAATAATCGCAGCCGTTGATCTCAGCGACGGCTAGGGCAATACGCTCAAGAGTCGCTGTACCCAAGCCGCCCTGTGCTGATGCTGCGCTCAATTGCAGGTAGCCAGTCAGCGCAGCAGGGCTGTTGGCAACGACGCGGAACATGTTAGGAACGCGGCCCAGTTGTTTTTCCACAGCCTTGAGTGAGGTATGGGTAGCAGTAGGCGCGGCGTCGATTGTGGTAGGGGTGTTCAAACGTGACATAAATTTCTCCTAGTGATTTGAAAGACAGCACGCTGTATTGGCGTGGAATAAATTGTATTTAAGAAGGTTCTGCTTGATAATCCGTTGCTATCAGACAGCTCATCTTCACGTCTTGCGCAGTCGCCATTTCAGTGCCACTACACACCTTCGTTGACGTCACGCCGTCCTGATTTCTAAGGAGGTCTTCGAGACTCCAAAAACACCCTCCGGCAACGATCACATTATTTATTTTTCATAAAGCCTCCTTGGTTTTTATCTATTTACTAATGGAACTGAATTTACAGCATGTAAAATAGATATAACATGCTCAATAGTTCGTATAATGTGACTTATTAGACAGTTTACGTAGGGGCTATGTATGGATGCAGACTTTGGATATCAGATTAAAAGAGTTGTGAAATTAAGGGTTCACGAAAAACTGCAAATATAGGGCAAATCAGATTGTCTATACCCATAATTTAGAGCGCCCGAGCATCAGGAACTCACTGAAAGCAGACGTTTCTGAAAATAAACAAGGCACAGCGCTTGAAAATTTCGAGACATCAACGTTTTGCCAAAAGGCTAAAAATGCGTGCACTACTCATTTCGCATTTAAAGAGAGCATCGGTTATTAGGCAATAACGATGTGGCCAAAATTTGTCGACCACTACACTATCTCGTAAACGAGTTTGATAGACGTCAACTAGTACGTATTTTTAGTGTAAGGTCATATTAATGCACGATGCTAAACTCTGCTGTGAGCTAGGTAGGATGTATAAATACCATAAATATTTCAATGCTTTACTTTTTAAAGCTCAAGTGAGTTACTCAGTTCCGACTGTTGGTGGCAGATTTGGAATCTCGCGATTTGTCTTAAATGTCAGCCAAGCAAGTCTCTCGCTAATAAAGTGTTGACTATCCCTGACAAAGTAACAATTTCTTGCCATAATCAGACTTAAGCACTTTACTTAGAGTGTATGTGCGCCGCTTAATGCATCAATGCTGCTAATTCCCTGATTGACATCAATCACTTTGTTTCCTGTTTGATACTCTGAGATAAACAAGATCGAATGATGCAAAAGGGGACTATTTAAATACTGAGGGAACAAATGGCAGTAGATTTGAGCATAGAAACCGCTCTGCTCCTAGAGCGCTGGCAAGGCATTGTAAACTCGATGGCTCAAGTCGCGGAAGTGCCTTGTGTGCTGATTAATCGATTAGATAAAAACGAAATTTGTCAGGCTGTTGGCAGTGTGTCAGTACCAACTTTTTATTGCGGTGAACCTGTTCCATTGGCACTTAACACTTATTGTTCCCAAGTCATTTCCAGTAACCAGCCATTACTAGTTGAAAATGCAATCGGTACCCGATATGAAAACAATAACCCAACATTTGCAGCAGGCTTTAGTTATTACTATGGCCTGCCATTGCTTTGGCCTAGCGGAAAAACTTTCGGTACTTTGTGTATGTTGGACTTTTCAAGCCCAGATCGGGCATCACAACACTGTTCCTTACTCACACTTTTTAAGCAGGCCATTGAATACGATTTACAGATGCTTCAACAACAGCAAGATCTGCTAAAGCGTGAGCAACAAGCAGACAAAAAATTTATACAACTATTCAATGAGATGTCAAATAGGATAAGACCGGTAACTAATAATAAGTTGCTTCAATCTGAGTTGTTTGTACTTTTGACAAGCCAATACCAATACTGGCATCAGGAACTGGATAAGCAGCTTAATCAAACCGTCCTGACTGATGAAAACTCCATTCATATAGCGGCACTGGTTCGAATTTGGTCAAATTTGTTGGCGATTGCCCATGAAACAGAATGGTTGAGAGCTACGGCAGTTCTAGAACCTTATAGTTGTGATGCTGTTGCGTCACTGGTCAATGCAACTCCATTATTAGAACAAGCAGTGTATAAAACAGCGCTGACCCTTGGTGCTGATCTCGTTTTGAGGAGTCATTTGCCTAATCCACTGTTACTAAGTGGGAAACCAGAGTTATGGTCTCTGATAGGACTAGCTATCACGAGCTTTTTAGTTGTTGGCGCCAGCGGTACAAGTATAACTATTTTTGTCAGTAACCGATTAAAAGGTAAGTACAGAGTTTTGGAATGGTCCCTTCTTGTAAAAGGCCAGACGATGCCGCTGCGTTTTACCCGCGATAATCAAGCGCTTTATGGTTTTGCAACAGTATGTGCCGAGTTAGCGGGTGCTGTTCTTGAATCTGGTGAGTGGCAATTAACTGAGAGTCTTCAGCAACAGAGTCGTTATCTCAACTCAAATCGTGATCACGTTGACGACATTGAAAGCAGGAATGCTTCAAGAACTGCTAATGGCATAACCAGGCTTATCTGCTTATCGATACCGGTGATGGGAGACGATTTATAAACACTCAGCGATGATCAGCGAAGTTGTGTTTTAGTTTTCTTGTTGGCACTACATCCGGTATGGCGGCCTTTAATCTGAGAGTGACACTTGGGATAACTGAAAAACTGGCTGTGATTCTGCTGAACGGAGCTTGGTGCTAAGCATGTTGGCGTCATTCAAAGCAAGGTCAACACTGCTATTAACGTTTACGATTATCTGACGGACGTGCTGCTGCGCGTCAACCAACATCCAGTAAGCAAGGTACATGAACTAATGCCGAAGTTACGGAAAGCTCAGTTCGAAAGCGCATTACAGCGTTCAGCTCTATTTAGCAATCCCGATGCTTCGGTAAAATAAGCCACGGAAAATGCTCCGGAGGCCGCATGCACACTAAATAGATGACGTTAGACGAAGAGTTGGATTTAAACGAGCAAATTATAGAGCCTGCGACCGGAAAAGCCAAAAGTTTATAAATACAGCTAAAACTCAAATCAAGCAGGCGAATATTGTACAAAACAATACCATTGCTACAGAGATAACTTCAAGTCTGACAGATCTATGCTAGAGTTAAATCAACGATTTAATTCATTTTTCTATGCAGGATCTTTGAAAAATGCAGTAGAAAAACGGAGAAGTACATGACCTTTAGTTTAGCTCAAACAGCTAGTGCAGAAACCACACTAAAAGCACCTGCTGAAGCAGATCAGAACCTGCGGGATATCACTGAACTGGCGTGTTATATCTGTGATGCACCAGTGGCTATGGTGACGCGAACCGATGACACAAAGCTGAATCTAATTGCAAAAGTTGGTATTTCGCGTACCTCTGTATTAATTAAAGAGTCCTTTTGCGTGTATGCAATGGAAACACCTGATGCGGTAATGGTGGTCCCTGACGCTACTTTAGATCACAGATTCAGTACCAATGCTATGGTGATTTCAGGACCTGGCTACCGATTTTATGCTGGCTCGCCGCTGATTGATCCCGAAGGTGCAGTGATTGGTACTATTTGTGTCTATGATCATGTTCCTAAGCAGCTGAACCAGCGGCAGATAAGCTCTTTGCAGGCTCTGTCCAGACAAGTGATCGCCATACTGGAGCTGAAAAAAGTCGGCGAACAATTACATAATACCAGCATGACGGATGCGCTGACAGGGGTGAACAACAGAAGAGCTTTTGACCTCAAGTTTGAAGCTGAATTTGCTCGCTGGCAAAGAACAGGACAATCTTTTGTACTGGCATTGATTGATATTGATCACTTTAAGAGTTTTAACGACAGCTATGGTCATGCCGCAGGAGATGAGGCACTGAGTCAAGTCGCGGCTCTGTTTCAGCGCCATAGCAGGAACTATGACTTTTTCGCCCGTTATGGTGGTGAAGAGTTTGTGCTGATCCTGCCAGGCACAGACACAGCGTCCGCAAATAAAACACTGGAAAAGTTAAGGCTGGTAGTGGCTAACCATGAGTGGTTATTACGACAATTAACGGTCAGCATAGGTTTGGCCAGCGCTGATTTATTTGACGACAAAAAGCAGTTGCTCGAAGTCGCCGATCAGATGTTATACAAAGCTAAAACCCAAGGCCGCAATCAAACCAGTGTGTTCGCCACACTGTAAGAGATCTGTTCATGCTGCGCTGATCTCAAGACCTCATAAAAACTGAGGTCTTGCTTCGGTCGATAAGCTGGTCTGATATTGGCATTATTTATTCCTTTCAAATACATGGGTAATGCGACTTACACAGATTTTTTATGCTCTCTTGGACTCCATGTGAAGGAGATCGTCACATTCTTTACATATAGAAAATAGAGTTCTTTAGCCAGCTGCAATTTCAGATTAACCGATTCGGTAAGCTTTCTGCATTTCCGGAGACAACTTTTTTAGCCAGCTTGAGAGACTGAAGCCTTTTCTATCGGTACTATTTAATTTAGTAAAATACAGATGTTCATCCCAGCGAGGACCGAAATCTACTTCTGCAAGACTTACAAGCTGTTTGTTTCTGCGAAGACGATGCTTTTGATGGTAATCTTCGGCGGGCCAAAAATAACCATTTTGTTCTCCGGCCTCAATCACCTCGGGAGATTTCTCCTTTCCAATCGCTTGAATCAGTTCTTCAGCTACTTGTTTTTGCTCCAGATCAAAAACAAAAAGTATCTGGCGATACTGGCCCTGCTTTCTACCATGAACAGACCATGATTCAAAACTTCCAAGAAGTTCCCTGTAGCTGATTTGGTCTTTATCGTAGATCACTCTGACGACTTCGGCGTGTCCGTTGATGTTGCGGTAACTCGGATCCAGAGTTGATGCTCCAGCGTAGCCAACACGTGTTTGCACTACTCCCTGCGTCCCTCCAAAATTAGAATCCGGTCCCCAAAAGCAACCCATGCCGAAAACCGTTTGACTAAGCTTCCCGATTTTCAATGCTTCTTCGATTGCTTCAGGGGTTGCAAATTCATAGCTTTCAACACCGTCTTCTTTATTCATTTTTAGATCCGACATATTTTTCTCCTAACTTTCAAGAATTGTAGCCACTCCCATTCCTCCCGCCGTGCAAACGACGATAAGGCCACGTTTTCCAGGACCAGCTGAGTGCAGTATCTTTGCTAAAACTCCGACGATCTTAGCGCCAGTAGCCGCAAACGGATGCCCAAGGGCAATGCTACTTCCACGGACATTTAGCTTCGAGCGGTCAATTTTTCCGAGAGGCTCTGATCGTCCCAAACGTGTTTTGCAGTATTCAGCAGACTCCCACGCCTTCATCGTGCAGAGCACTTGTCCAGCGAACGCCTCGTGAATTTCGTAAAAATCAAAATCCTGAAGCTTTAAGCCGTTTCGCTTCAATAATTCACTGACCGCCACAGTTGGAGCCATGAGCAAACCTTCGCCAGCGACGTAATCCACGGCAGAAGTATGAGAATCCACAATCTTGGCCAACAGCGGCCAATTATTCTTTTTAGCCTCTTCTTCGGAAGCCAAAAGAACGGTGGATGAGCCATCTGTGAGCGAGCTTGAATTTCCCGCCGTCAAAGTCCCTTTTTCTGATTTATCAAAAACAGGTTTTAACTTCGACAATTTTTCCAAAGTTGTATCAGCACGCAAAATTCCATCGGTCTTATTTCCTTGGAATGGAAAGACGAGATCATCATAAAACCCATCTTTATATGCTTGAGCTGCATTTCTGTGACTTGCCAGCGCTAACTCATCTTGCTCTTGGCGAGAAATATTCCACTCTTTAACCATGAGTTCGCAATGCTCACCCATTGATTTTCCGGTGCGTGGCTCAACCACTGCGGGCAACACTGGCTTTAGATCGCTAGGTTTAATTCCTAAAATGATTTTTACTTTCTCACCAAGCGTTCTGGCAGAATTCAACGCAATCAATTTTCTTGCGAAAGTTCGACTAACCATAATGGGCAAATCGCTGTTGCTATCAACACCGCCCGCAATGCCACTTTCAATTTGGTGGCTAGAAATTTTGTGAGCAATCTGAATCGTATTTTCCAAGCTCGTTCCGCAAGCACGTTGCACGTTATATGCCGGAGTGTTTGGATGCAAACCGGAGGATTGAACGACTTCACGAGCCAAATTCCAGTTAGCCGAGCTGTGCATGACAGCTCCTAAGGCTACATCGCCCACAGTTTTTCCTTCCAAGTTATATCTATCAACTAAACTCTTTAGGCTCGCCGTCATTAGTTCTTCACTTGAGACGTCTCGATATGCGGTCATAGATTTCATAAATGGAATCCGAGCTCCACCTACGATATAAACGTTTCTCGTTTTCATAATTTCACCTCCGGCTTTGTGTGCCGTTCAAAAACTTCTCCGACCTTCACGTCGTACGATTCAAAAATGTAGTCTTTGCCAAGCATCTTGGCTTTTTTGTGTTCGGGATGCTTATCCCAAGCATCGAAAGCTTCTCTGGTAAGGAACTCGACAATTAGAACATCTTCACCGTTAGGAGAAGAAAACCGCTCATGGCTTCCGTAACCAGGAATGGCTTCGACAAGCGCGGACATCTCGGCGTATCTTCTTTCAAACTCCCCACCGTGCTCCTTGGCAACACGACTGCGGAAAACTGCTATAATCATTGATCTGTATCCTTACTAAGCTAATTACAATCCTCAAAAAAAAGATCTCGTTATTTCATCGAAGCTTCCAACCACTTGTCGAGATCCTTGAACTTGGGGTTTCTCAGCTTCTTTGTCCCAACCAGTATTGTCGGGAAATTTAACTTTCCAGTAGTATAAAGGGATCGCAGTTCATCAGCTGCCGCGTCGTCTTCGTGAACATCTAAAAAATCAAACTCGATTCCTTTTTCTTTCAAGTACGACTGGTAAATCTTGGTTTTGTGGCAGTCCTTATGACCGAACAGCTTAATCCCCACGACCCCCTCCATTTTCTAAAATTACTCTACAAACTTCAACGACTCCGAGTTGATGCAGAATCGAGCCCCAGAGGGCTCAGGACCATCTGGAAAAACGTGCCCTAAGTGGGCTTCGCACACATTGCATAGCACTTCGATTCTTCGTCCGTAAGTCGTGTCCAGTTCATATTGAATTACGTTGTCGGCGACGGGCTCAGAAAAACTCGGCCAACCTGTTCCCGAATCAAACTTAACGTTCGAATCAAACAGTTCAGTGTCGCAGCCCGCGCAGGCATACCGTCCTGCCTCATAAAATGAACAGAGTTCCCCAGTGTGAGGGCGCTCGGTGCCTTTCTTCCGCATGACATTAAATTGAGCGGGTGTCAGAATTTTTTTCCACTCTTCCTCGCTCTTTTCTACTTTTCTAGGAGGAGCGGGAGTGCCGTTATCGAGATAGTTGTTAATGCTTTCCCAGTTGAACATAAATTTGCTCCTTTATTTTTGGGTTTGTTCTTTAGCTATCAATCCACGCGAAGAAGTCAGTCGCGCTACCAATGAATTTTCCATCCACAAAAACTTGCGGAACAGTTTGAAGGTTGGTTTTTTTCTTCAACTCATCATAAGTCTTGGGATCGTCATCCACGCGAATTTGTTTAAAATCAACTTTTTCAGAAGTTAAGTACTCCTTCACGCGTTTACTAAACGGACAATGGTCTTTTGTGTAGATGACAACGTTCTTAAGTTCTTTCATTTTTTCCTCTTTC
>NZ_SGSS01000054.1:0-8733 GCF_004209135.1 Acinetobacter sp. WCHAc060006
AGCAATATAATGAATCAATCCATGTGGAATAACAGCTTCACCTATATAGCCAAACAATACGAATAAGATCAACATGGCGAAACCAATGCCTAGGTAAAATCCTATAGTCTTTTTTAATTGACCTGTAAGGCCAGAATTTAGCCCCATAAAATTTACAGGGCCTGGGCTATACATAACGCTTAATGTATAAAGAAATATTTCCACAGAGTTCACTCAATTAGATAGCAATAAACATCAAAGAGAGAACGGTATCGAGTTATAGGCCTTAAAGATTGTACGTTTGTGCTGAACTAATTAAAAATTTCTATTTAACTTATGTTCACCTAAAGTTCACTTCATAAGTGTATAAAGAAACTATGTATTGTATTTTCAATTGCTTATATAAATATTAGTCTTGGTTTAGAATTTTAAAGTTCATGAACTATGAGAAAAAACTAAGATACGATCAAAATTGTAGAACAACAAAATTATTTATACTAATTTACAAGCCACGCTGTTTAAGCGTGTCATTAAAAAATAAATCTTTTAATCTCTCCACACAATCTCCACACAATCTCCACACAATCTCCACACAACATCAGCAATTCATAAACACTGCTATTTCAAAATAGTAGTATCTAAAACCCCCCCTCTGAAAAAGCATGTCAACACATTATCATTTAATAGGTTCAATACTTATTACAACTGTACTTTTAATCGGCTGTACACAAGCCAAAGATGCTGAACAGTCCCCAACAGAAATGCCACCAGCGGTTGTCAGTACCATCACGGTATTACCGCATTCCATGAATTTAATTGAAAATCTTCCAGGCCGTGTTGTCGCTTACCGTATTGCTGAAATTCGCCCGCAAGTAGGTGGAATTGTTGATAAAGTACTTTTTAAGCAAGGCTCTTATGTGCAAGCAGGTCAACCGCTTTTTAAATTGAATTCTGAAATATTTCAGGCAGATGTAAAAAGCAATCAAGCCACTTTAAACCGTGCACAAGCTGAGGTGACACGTTTGCAGGTGCTGTTAAAACGCTACACTGAATTAGTAAAAGTAAATGCGGTTAGTCAGCAGGAATACAACAATACCGAAGCAGATTATCAAAAAGCAAAAGCCGATGTGGCGCAAATGCAAGCCATGTTAAGCAGACAACAACTTAATCTTAAATATGCGACTGTTACAGCCCCTATCTCGGGAACGATTGGTGAAATCTTAGTGACTGAGGGTGCATTAGTTGGTCAAGGTGATACTAATGCAATGGCCGTAATACAACAGATTAATAAAGTCTATGTTGATGTAAAGCAATCAATTAGTGATTATGAAAAACTACAGGAAGCTTTACAGCAAGGTGACGTGTCAAATACCAAACATACGGTTGAAATCCTAAATAGTCAGGGTAAACCTTATAACGTTACAGGTGAAATCCTATTTTCGGATACTAAAGTTGATCCTGATACGGGTGATGTCACAATCCGTATTTTAGCCAATAATGAAAATCAAAAACTTTTGCCAGGCATGTATGTTCGAGTCAATATGAGCCGAGCTCAAGTTGAAAATGCGCTCCTAGTTCCAGAACAAGCGATTCAACATGATATTAGTGGTAAAGCCAATGTTACGATTGTTAATCAAAAAGGTTTAGCGCAAAGCAAGCCTGTTCAGCTTGGTCAACGTTATCAAAATAACTATGTGATCAAACAAGGGTTACAAGCAGGTGAGAAAGTCATTGTTGAAGGGGCTGATCGTATACAGCCTGAGCAAAAATTAAAAATTAAGCAGTGGCAACCTACAAATATTAAGGAAAATGGAGGACAGCAATAATGTCCCAATTTTTCATTAGGCGTCCTATTTTTGCATGGGTGATTGCTTTATTTATTATTCTGTTGGGTGTACTAAGCATCCCCAAGTTACCTATTGCACGATTCCCAAGTGTTGCGCCACCACAGATTAGTATTACGGCAATCTATCCAGGTGCTACGCCAAAAACATTGAATGATAGTGTTGTGACCTTGATTGAGCGGGAAATGTCAGGTGTCAAAAACTTACTTTATTACAGTTCAAGTTCAGATAGTTCTGGAACAGCAACAATCACCGCAACATTTAAACCAGGTACAGATGTAGAACTTGCACAAATTGATGTGCAAAACAAAATTAAAGCCATTGAGTCACGCTTACCTCAAACAGTGCGACAACAAGGGCTGATGGTCGATGCTGCGTCGTCTGGTTTTTTAATGATGGTGGGCTTAAGTTCACCGAATGGCAAATATAGTGAAATTGATGTCAGTGACTATATGACTCGCTATGTGATTGAAGAATTAAAGCGGGTTGACGGTGTTGGTAAAGTCCAAAATTTTGGTGCTGAAAAAGCCATGCGGATTTGGGTCGATCCAGATCGTTTGGTTTCTTATGGATTGAGTATTCAAGATGTGAATACAGCCATCCAAAACCAAAACTTGCCGATATCACCAGGTCGTATTGGTGATGTTCCTGCTTTGACGGGGCAACAAATTACTATTCCTTTAACTGCTCAAGGTCAATTAGAAACTGTAGAGCAATTCAAGAAAATTAGTTTACGTGCTCAACAAAATGGCGCCAATGTTCGACTGTCGGATGTCGCTCGTGTCGAAATCGGGGCACAGATGTATAACTTTGCGATTTTAGAAAATGGCAAAGCCTCTACAGCTGTGGCGATACAAATGAGTCCTGGTGCCAACGCTGTCAAGACTGCAGAAGGTGTTAAAGCGAAAATTGAACAGTTAGGTTCAGCACTGCCTGATGGTATGAAATTCTCTATACCTTACGACACTGCACCTTTTGTAAAAATCTCGATTGAAAAAGTAATCATGACATTGCTTGAAGCTATGGCATTAGTTTTTATTGTCATGTTTATCTTTTTACACAATGTTCGATACACCTTAATTCCGGCGATTGTTGCACCGATTGCATTGCTTGGCACATTCTCAGTCATGCTGCTTGCTGGTTTTTCGATTAATGTGCTGACCATGTTCGGTATGGTGCTTGCGATCGGGATTATTGTCGATGATGCGATTGTGGTCATTGAGAATGTTGAACGCATTATGGCGACAGAAGGCTTATCTCCAGTTGAAGCCACATCTAAAGCCATGAAGGAAATTACCAATCCGATTATTGGCATCACCTTAGTGTTAGCCGCTGTATTCTTGCCGATGGCATTGGCGTCAGGCTCAGTGGGGATTATCTATCGTCAGTTCACCATTACCATGTCGGTTTCAATTTTATTCTCAGCTTTCCTTGCACTGACATTAACCCCTGCGTTATGTGCAACGATGTTAAAACCGATTGATCAAGACCATCAGAAAAAGGGTGTTTTTGCATCGTTTGATCGCAGTTTTGAGAAGCTGAACAATCGCTATGAACGCAGTTTATTTAAAGTAATTAAACATAAAACCCTCGCAATGTTATGTTTCTTAGGCATTGTCATTGTGCTGATTTTTAGTTTTAAACACGTTCCGACTGCGTTTATGCCAGAAGAAGATCAGGGGTGGTTTATGACTTCGATTCAACTTCCTGCGGATGCAACTCAAGAACGTACCCGTAAAGTCGTTGCTGAGTTTCAAAATTATTTAGACCAAGAAACGGGGATTAAAGACAATATGGCGGTCTTAGGTTTTGGTTTTAGTGGATCTGGTCAGAATACAGCGATGTATTTTACCAATCTATTGCCATTCGAAGAGCGTACTATTACGGCACAAGAAGTCGTGAATAATGCCAATATAGCGATGGCTGAAAGTTCAGAAGGTCAAACCATGTCTGTGTTACCACCAGCAATTGATGAATTGGGTAACTCATCTGGTTTTTCACTGAGATTATTAGATCGTGGCAATATTGGCATGCCTGCTTTAAGAGAAGCACAAGATCAGCTTTTAGCATTAGCAGCACAAAGTAAAATCGTGGCGGAGGTCTATCCTGAAGGTTTGCCAGATGGCAGTTCTGTACAGCTTAAAATTGATAGAGATAAATTGCAGGCATTAGGTGTTAATTTCAGTGATGTGACCGATATTATTTCAACCTCAATGGGTTCGATGTATATCAATGATTTTCCAAATCATGACCGTATGCAGCAAGTCATTGTGCAACTTGATGCCAAATCACGCATGAGTATTGAAGATATTCTTCAGATTAAGGTGAACAGTCAAAGCGGTAAATTGGTTTCAATGTCTGAAATAATTACTCCAATTTGGCAACATTCCCCACAACAATACAATCGTTACAACGGTCGTCCATCATTGAGTATTTCTGGCAGTCCAGCAGCAGGTATATCTTCAGGACAAGCCATGACTGAGATGGAAAATTTGATTGAACAACTTCCGAAAGGTGTGGGTTATGAGTGGACTGGGATTTCTCTAGAAGAAAAACAGTCGGAATCACAAACCTTGTTTTTATTACTGTTGTCGATGTTAGTCGTTTTCCTTGTCTTGGCAGCGCTTTATGAAAGCTGGTCAATTCCATTCTCTGTGATGCTAGTTGTCCCTCTAGGGTTGATTGGCGCCTTTTTAGCAGTAATGTTACGTGGTATGCCAAATGATATTTTCTTTAAGGTCGGCATGATCACGATTATTGGTCTATCTGCAAAGAATGCTATTTTGATTGTTGAGTTTGCAAAAGCACTAAGAGAAGAAGGAATGGGTTTAGTGGAGGCAACCGTTGCAGCCGCTAAATTGCGCTTACGTCCAATCCTAATGACATCTTTGGCATTTACCTGTGGCGTTATTCCTTTAGTCATTGCCAGTGGCGCTAGTTCTGAAACTCAAAAAGCGATTGGTACAGGCGTCTTTGGCGGCATGATCAGCGCAACAATTCTAGCTGTTATTTTTGTACCGATTTTCTTTATTGTCGTCATGAGCATGGTTGAGAAATTCTCGAAACGTAAAGCGGCACATTAAGCATCAAAACTGAGAATAAAAGCTGTGGGTTAACGAGTTTAGCCCACAACAAATCTTTCATTTACATCTTTATTTCAGAATTGATTTAATAAACCATCAATATAGGTTTAATCATGAAAGCTACCAATCTTGATCCGAAACGCTGGTGGATATTGCTCGCTGTCGTGCTTGCATTTCTGCCGATTGTGATTGATATGACTGTACTGCATGTTGCGGTTCCCTCATTAACCCAATCGCTGAGTGCCACAAGTAACCAAGTCTTATGGATTATTGATATTTATCCATTACTTATGGCTGGACTTTTAGTTCCGATGGGAACTTTGGCTGATCGTGTCGGCAATCGTAAGATTCTGCTGATTGGCTTGGTTATATTTGGAATTGCCTCAGTCCTTGCGGCATTTTCCCAAACGGCTTCTATGCTGATTGCCGCACGTGCTTTATTAGCATTAGGCGGTGCCATGATTATGCCCTGTGTATTGGGTATTATTCGCAGAACCTTCGAAGACAGTCGCGAACGTGCCATTGCGCTGGGTATTTGGGGCACAATCGGATCAGCCGGTGCCGCCATTGGACCGCTCATTGGTGGGGGATTGTTAGAATATTTCTGGTGGGGTTCAGTTTTCCTGATTAACGTCCCAATCATGCTGGTTGTCGCACCAATGTGCTATTTCTTATTGTCCCGAAAAGAAGCTATAACCCCTGGACATTGGGCATTTGGTCAAGCGCTATTGCTGATTGTCGGTTTGATTTCGTTTGTATATGCACTAAAAGCAGGCTTAGGCGGTAAACAGTCGTTGTTGATTGTCTTGCCTTTGGTCGTTTTATCTATCGGCTTATTAACCATATTTGTACGCAAACAGCTGAATTCTCCTCAGCCGATGCTAGATCTTTCGCTATTTTCACGTCCTGCTATTTTAGCCGGCATTATTATGGCAATGGTTGCTGCAGGCGCTTTGGCAGGGGTTGAGTTAACTTTGGCAATGGAGCTGCAATATGTCATTCGTTTAACACCGCTGCAAGCCGGTCTTTTTATGGTTCCGATTATGGTTGCGGCCGCTATTGGCGGGCCTATTGCTGGTTTTTTATCCAATAAATTTGGACTCCGTCTGGTTGCGACCATGTCATTAATATTGGCAGCAATTGCGTTGGTCAGTTTGAGTTATTCAGATTTTCATCATCCGGGAATCATCGTTCCCTTTATTTTAGCTTCGATTGGATTAACACTGAGTATTGGTTTAACAGCTTCATCCATTGCGATCATGGGCTCAGTACCTGCAGAAAAGGGCGGTGCGGCAGGTTCACTTGAAAGTACAGGTTATGAACTGGGTACAGGACTAGGTATTACTTTATTTGGTGTTTTCATGGCCTATATATTTGGCAGTCATCTTCAAGTGCCGTCAGATTTAACTGCTGTTTTAGCAGAAAAAGCCAGACTTTCGATTGGTGATACCTATTTAGTGGCGAGCCAGTTACCCGTTGAACAAGGTACAGCATTGATTAACGCAGGTAAAATTGCCTTCAGTTCAGCTCATGTTAATTTATTATTAACAGCAGGGATTATCATCGGGATACTCTCCATTGTGGTATTTTTTATGCTAGCTAAATATCGAGATGAGAATTCATTGTGATGAAATTTATTTGAGGATCATCAAACAGAATGGTTAAGTTCAGACATCAATTTATCTTAAATTTATGGTTTAAATTAAGCCGTATTAATCTGAACTTAACACATTATAAATGAGTTGATGTCTTACGATTTAGTTGAATAGTAAAACAGCTGCCACCTAAGTTTTTGGATTTAGAATAATAAATATGACCTTGGTGTGCTTCAATAATTGCATCAATCACTGCCAAGCCTAATCCAGTACCGCCATCTAGACATGATCTAGAGTCTTCCAGTCGATAGAAGGGTTTGAACAGGTGTTTAAGATGCGATTCATCAATACCAGGACCTTCATCTTCAAACGTCAATACCCAATGTTCTGCTGTGGTTACAGATGTAATATTTATTTTTCCAGCATTCGAATATCTTAGAAAGTTAGAGAACAATGCAATAAAGACCTGTTCCATCCTTCTTATATCAACGCAAACCAATTTATCCGTCAAATTTAAAACAATAGTTAAACCTTTAACATGAAACCGTTCATTAAACATCTGCAGACATTTTTCAATACTATTTTTTAAATTGGTCTTTTCTAGTTCTAATCGTAATTGTTTATTTTCAATAAGTGTCAGTGTCCGTAAATCTTCCACAAGGTAAGATAAGCCTTCGACTTGGTTCAATAAGCTTAGGTGTAAAGCTTTATCGGCAATAAATATACCATCGACAATACCTTGCAAGCGACCTTGTAATATTGTCACAGGTGTTCGTAATTCATGTGCAATTGCAGCATTCCAAACAGTTGAATTCTTAACTGATACTTCAAGTTGGTTTGCCATTTCATTGAAGTTCTCAATAAGAGACTTGATTTCATGTGGAATATCATGATGTGGCTGTTTAATTCTGAGTGCTAAATTGCCTTGTTGAATTTGTTGAATAACATCTGCTAAATCACTAATTGGCTGTGTATAGCGTTTTCCATATTTAAAGGCGAGGATAGTAGAAAGAAAAAAGCCTGTTAATAGCACTAAAAACAGCCAGATAAAGTCAACGGAGGTAACTGAAAATTCATTTGAATTAATAACTTGTGTATTTAGAAAACCTATTTTTATCGCCCAGCTATAAACAAAATAGCCAATCATGAAAGATAACAGCGTAATGCCTAAATTGAATAGGCTCATCATGATAATAAACTGGAAGTTAATTCCAACAGAATTTTTAAAAAAGTTAAATTTCATGATTTTGATCTAAGCGATACCCCACGCCACGGACATTGATTAATAAGCCATTTACATCATTTTCTTCAAGTTTTTTGCGTAATTTGCTGATATGGCTATCTACAGTGCGATCTAAAGCATCACTTTCAGGCATACAGTTTTGGATCAATTCATTACGTGTAAAGACTTTATTCGGTGTTTTTGCCATCAAAAACAGTATCTTATACTCAGTTAACGTAAGGTTGAGCAACTGATTTCTTTGACCATTTGAAATGTAAACTTGATGATGATCTGGATTAATTTCAATATTTCTATAACGAATAATATTAGTTATTTCCATATTTTGGCTTGTACTTCGTCTAAGTACGGCTTGTATTCGTGCAATCACTTCGTTTGGGTTAAATGGCTTAATAATAAAGTCATCAGCACCCATTTTTAGCCCCATGATCTTATTCACTTGATCATCTAAGGCAGTCAGCATAATGACAGGTAAATGACTTGTTTGACGGATGATTTGTAGAATTTCCCAGCCATTTAGTTTGGGTAATTTAATATCAAGGAGAATCAGGTCGATAGAGTTGGCTTTTAGGCACTCTAAAGCTTGTTGTCCATCCAATGCACGGATGACCTGCATGTTTTCATTTTTTATGTATTTTTCAAGAATGTCACCAATATCATAATCATCTTCTACAACGAGAATGACGCTGTTTTCGAAGCTGTGCTGTAGATTTGGATACATATATTTTATCTTAGATGAAGTAGCTATGCATTTTAACATTTAATTGTGTAATGGAGATGATTAGACGAGCAGTCATTTATATTTGTAATTGAGGGGTGACATATAATAAAATTCGTTGCATATCAGTATTAATGAACAAAATGTCAATTATCATTCATTTAACATAATGGCTGTTATACGAAACGAGAGTGTTAGAACCCATTTAAAGTGTCTATATTCTCACCAATAAAAATGTCCGGTTTCTCCGAGGTAAAATATGACTTTTGAACAA
>NZ_SGSS01000055.1:0-8570 GCF_004209135.1 Acinetobacter sp. WCHAc060006
GCAAAATTTTATTTAATATAAATCATTGTCTTATGTTGGTATAAAAAGCCCGATCACCACCGATTGGGCTTTTTTGTTGATTCTTCGTATTCCATGATCACTATTTAATCAATGTTCCACGGTTTTGTTTAATGAAATTTAAAGCTATAGCAAACAAAAATGTCCAGATAAAATAAGAATCGATGTCTAAGTCGTTATTGATTTGCACATAGACAAATAAAAGGTTTGGGGCGTCATTGAGCGTTAAATTCACGTACAATATCGACTAATTTGCAGGTATAGACCCTGCCTTATCAGATAATTCTGTTCTCCCGTTGAATATTGGCATACACATGGCGCAAGCAAAGAAATCTTTTCCGCAGCAAAAATCGGAATTACATGCACGAAATCTGCATCGCAGTCGTTACGATTTTCCTCAGTTAATCAAGAGCTGTCCGGAACTTGCACCTTTTGTCAGCCCAAATAAATTTAACGATTTATCGGTAGATTTTTCTAATCCAAACGCTGTGAAAATGCTCAATAAAGCATTGCTCAAGCATTTTTATGGCATTCAATATTGGGATATTCCTCAAGATTATCTTTGCCCGCCTATTCCGGGCAGAGCCGACTATATTCACTATTTGGCTGACTTGTTGAGTGCCAACAACAAGGGGCAGATTCCAACAGGACACGCCGTTCAAGTCTTAGATATTGGCGTTGGCGCGAACTGTATTTATCCGATCATTGGTCATCGCAGCTATGGCTGGAAATTTGTCGGCTCAGACATACATGCTGCATCGGTTAAAAGTGCTCAATTTATTGTGGAGGCAAATCCGAATCTGCGTAAAGGCATTCAGATTCGATTGCAGAAAAAAGCGAGCAATATTTTCAATGGTGTGATTAAACCTTCAGATCGATTTGATTTGACCATGTGTAATCCGCCATTTCATGCCTCACAAGATGAAGCCAACGCGACCGCAACGCAAAAATTAAGAAAACTGGGCAAGCCAGTTGATCGGACTAAGGTGGTGCTAAACTTTGGCGGTCAAAAAAATGAACTCTGGTGTGATGGCGGCGAAGAACGATTTGTCTGCCAAATGGTGCAAGAGAGCATTCAGTTTGCTGAGCAATGCCTTTGGTTTAGTACGCTGGTTTCCAAGAAAACAACATTGCCAGTGCTCTTAAAAGCTTTAGCGAAGAGTGGCGCAGTGGATGTGAAAACCATAAAAATGACGCAAGGACAAAAAGAAAGCCGTTTTGTCGCTTGGACTTTTTTAGATTCAAAACAGCAGCAAGCGTGGAAGAATGCACGCTGGACTTCAGCTTAAGCCTGTCTGTGCTGGAAATTTTCATCTTGTCTTTGATTGCCATACATTAGGCATCAGTACCGTGTTCTCTGTATATACGCGCAGTAATTCAAGTGTGATGTGTTGAATCAGTCAGCTGATATTTGCGCTAAATAAGAAGCATTGTGAATAGTTACAAAATTAATCGGCACTTATTTTTTGAACAATCAGCTTGTACAGGCTGTTAAAATTTGCACAAGTTCTTATTTTTTATGTGAAAATTAAGCGGAATTGAACTGCAAATGCGTATGCTTATCATTTAAAATATATATAAATCATAAACTTACACATTTTAGATTTTGCAAAGACAGTGAAAGTTGTCCATAATATTTGAAAAGGGTATGGAGTTTTAATATGCGTGGCAATCCAGAAGTCGTAGACTACTTAAATATGTTGATTGGTGGCGAACTGGCAGCTCGTGATCAATACCTGATTCATTCCCGTATGTATGAAGACTGGGGTTTGAGCAAAATTTTTGAACGCATTGATCATGAAATGCAGGAAGAAGCACAGCATGCTGATGCGATCATCCGCCGTGTTTTGTTCCTTGAAGGCACGCCAAACATGAAGCAAGATGATTTAGAGATCGGTACTGATGTCATTTCTTGCTTAAAAGCTGATTTAGCACTTGAATACGCAGTACGTGACAAACTCGCAAAAGGCGTGAAGCTTTGTGAAGAAAAGGGCGATTACATTACCCGTGATATGCTTCGCCAGCAAATGTCTGATACAGAAGAAGATCATACCTATTGGCTGGAAAAACAATTACGTTTAATTGAGTTGATTGGCCTACAAAACTATATCCAATCACAAATGTAAGATTGCTTCATTCCAGCATTCTCCTAGAGGGGACGTTTGGAATAAGATGAAATAAAAAGCCTTTGGATGAAAATCTAAAGGCTTTTTTGTGATCTGCTGTTTTTGCAGGGACGCGACTAATTCTTATTTTTTAGAAAACTTTTGAATATCCGCCAAGACTTGTTTGGCATGGGTTTGGGTATTTACACTGCTGTAGTGATAAACAATCATGCCATTAGGGTCGACCAAAAACGTTTCCCGTTTTGCGATTTTGATAATCCCAAGATTACGGACAATGCCAAATTGATTGGCCAGCTGATGGTTGCTGTCTGCCAAAATAGGAAAGTTAAGTCCGAGTTTTTCAGAAAACTTTTGATGCGATGCGACATCATCAAGACTCACACCTAAGACCACGGCATTATTTTTTAAAAATTGTGAATATAAGGTTTTGAATTTGTTGGCTTCTTGAGTACAGCCAGGCGAATCATCCTTAGGGTAAAAATACAGCACCAGCCATTTGCCCTTGTATTGGCTAAGTTCATGCCATTTGCCGTTTTGATCTTGAAGTTTAAACGCTGGCGCGGGTTTTCCCACCCATTGCTTCTGTTCTGCTGTGCCCAAGAGTGGATTTTCAGCATGCGTACTTATATTTACTACGGTCGTGCATACGGCGACTAAGCTCAGAAAAACGGGCTGGAAAATATGCATATACAGCGTCCCTAATATGGATGTATTTTGATCTTAACAAATTTTAGATGAACTGCGTTGCGATCATTTGCAATCGCATAAGAGTTGCATACACTGAGTACGAATTATTTAAAAATAAAAGTCATTGTATGATGGATGTGGGCGCCGTACTTATCGAATTAAAGCCAGATGCCATGGCGAACGTAGATGCATGGAAAACAGAATTAACAGCACGTAAAGCGGAGGTAATTGAAACACTTCAGGCTGAAGGCGTTTTTGTTGAATCATGGTTTCACGTAGCCTTAGAGGGTAAAGATTATTTGATTGCTTATATGCGTGCAGAAGATATTGCTAAGGCACAGCAAATTGGGCGAGAAAGCAGTTTTCCCATTGATGTCATGCATAAGCAGTTTAAAACCCACTGGGCGAAAGGCTATAAAGCTACATTGTTGGTCGATTTGGAAAATAATGAATCATCATTTTAAGTTTATACTCGCTTTATTGAATTGATATTTTCGAGTTTGCTTTGAATCAACATATTTTGCTCATCACCGGCTGGGGCGGTGGCACCAAATTGCTACAGCCTTTACAGAAAGCTTTGATACAGCAGGGTCATACGGTAGAGCTAATTAATATTTTTAATCCTTTGGATGAGCAAGTTTTACAGCAATATACCGAAAAAGCCCGTGCATTTGATGTGATTTGCGGTTGGTCTTTGGGCGGACAGCTGGCAACACTTTTGGTGGATCAAATAGCAAAACGCTATGCAGCGCAAAAAGTACTGATCACACTCGGTTCTAATCCTTGTTTTGTAGCAAATGAGGCGTGGTCAACTGCAATGGATCAATCAACTTTCCTTCGCTTTAAACAATCCTTTGCACAGGATGCGATTGCCACTTTAAAAAAATTTGGCTTTATGGTCTGTCAGGGTGTTCCAAATACCAAGCAGGATTTTTTAACCTTACAAAGTTTAATTCAGCCACAGAATTTAGAGACTTTGCGAGATGGGCTAGGGTGCTTAGAATTCTTAAATAATGTCAGTATCTTGAAGAATTATACAGGCTATCAGCTTCATCTATTTGCAAAACAAGATTTTTTAGTTAGTTACAAAGTTGAGCGTAATTTGCGTGATTTCGCTGGGGAATTTTTTCAGACTGAGCTGGTGAGTGGCTCTCATGGCTTTCCATTATTTGAATTTGAAAGCATAAGTTGCAAAATCTGCCAATATTTAGAAAAAATTACATAAACAAACGGATAACTGGTCTATCTCGCAATTTATTTTTGCTTCATGCAGGTTTAACATGCAAAAAAATGCAATGTAGCCTTAGGCATGGAGTAATGGATGACCGAATTAACCGATCTAGAATTTGATCAGCAACACATTTGGCATCCTTATACCTCCATGACACAACCGCTGCCTACTTTTAAAGTGAAGCGAGCCTTTGGTGCCACCATAGAACTTGAAGATGGACGTCAATTGATTGATGGCATGTCTTCTTGGTGGTGTGCGATACATGGCTACAACCATCCTGAATTAAATCAGGCAGTGACCGATCAGCTACAGAATATGTCGCACATTATGTTTGGTGGTTTCACGCATGATCCGGCCATTCAGTTAGGCAGATTGCTCCTTAATATTACCCCACCCAGTTTAGATAAAATCTTTTATGCAGATTCAGGTTCAGTTGCCGTAGAAGTCGCATTAAAAATGGCGGTGCAATATTGGTCGTCGCTCGGTCAAACCCAAAAGACCAACTTTGTGACGCCACGTTCTGGCTATCACGGTGACACATGGAATGCGATGTCGGTCTGCGATCCAGTAACGGGCATGCACCAAATCTTTGGTTCTAGTTTGCCCAATCGTCTATTCGTTCCAGCGCCACAAGTGGGCTTTTATGATGCTTGGGATCAAAGTGACATTGTTGAATTAGAGCAAACTTTAGCAACGCAACATGCACAGATTGCAGGCCTGATTTTAGAGCCGATTGTGCAAGGTGCGGGCGGTATGCGCTTTTATCATCCTGAATATTTGCGCCAAGCGAAATTGCTCTGTGAAAAATATCAAGTGCTGCTGATTTTTGATGAAATTGCCACAGGTTTTGGTCGAACTGGCAAGCTGTTTGCATGGGAGTGGGCAAATGTCGAACCCGACATTATGTGCATAGGCAAAGGCTTAACAGGGGGCTATATGACGCTATCAGCAACACTGACCACAACTGTTGTCGCAGAAACCATAAGTCGGGGTGAGGCTGGTGTCTTTATGCATGGCCCAACATTTATGGCCAATCCCTTGGCTTGTGCTGTAGCGCTTAAAAGTACTGAATTGCTACTGTCACAAGATTGGTCAACTAAGATTCAAACGATTGCTGCGCAGTTAAGCACTTATTTGCAGCCCTTAAGTCAGTGCGCGCATGTACGTGATGTGCGTGTATTGGGTGCAATTGGCGTGGTTGAATTGACCAATAATGTAGACATGAAAAGCTTGCAGCAGGAATTTGTGCAGCGTGGCATTTGGGTGCGCCCATTTGGAAAGTTGGTTTATGTGATGCCACCCTATGTTATTTCTACGCTTGAGCTACAGACCTTATTGCAGCAAGTGGTGGCTGTTGTGGTAGGTATGCCACAGCATGTGGAGCAGAACGCGTGAATACAGATTTACTAGATCACTTTGCACAGCAACTGGATGTACTCAAACAAAACGGAAATTTGCGTCAATTTAGCGCCAATGTGCAGCAAGGTCGCTTTATTCATATTCATGAACGCCAAATGTTGAATTTGGCATCTAATGATTATTTGGGTTTGGTTTCAGATTTACAATTACGCGAACAGTTTTTTGATGAAACGCCTGTTAAGCAACGTGCTATGAGCTCATCTTCTTCACGCTTACTCACTGGAAATTTTCCTGAGTTTGAACAATTGGAAGCCAGTTTAAGTCAGGCTTTTGCAGGACGGGCTGCATTGTTATTTAACAGTGGCTATCACATGAATATTGGTATTTTGCCAGCTTTAGTCGATGCCAAAACTTTAATTTTGGCCGATAAATTGGTACATGCCAGCATGATCGATGGCATGCGCTTATCTAGCGCCAAGTTTTTGCGCTACCGCCATAATGATTTGGCGCATTTGAATGCCTTGCTGCAAAAGCATCATGCTGATGAATCAATTGAGCGAATTATCGTGGTGACAGAGTCGATTTTTAGTATGGATGGCGATGAAACTGATTTAGCCACTTTAGTACAGTTGAAACAGCAGTTCAGTAAAGTCATGTTATATGTTGATGAGGCGCATGCGATAGGTGTGCGCGGTGAGCGCGGGTTGGGCTGTGCAGAGCAATATGACGTAATCGAACAGATTGATCTATTGGTCGGGACTTTTGGCAAGGCCTTGGCCTCGGTAGGCGGTTATTTAATTTGTCATCCCATCATACGTGACTACCTGATTAATACCATGAGACCGTTAATCTTTAGCACAGCACAAGCACCAATTTGCATGGCATGGACAAATTTTATTTTCCAGCACACGCAGTCCTTAAAACAGTCACGTACAGATTTAATGGCGCTCAGCCAGCGTTTACAGCAAGGTGTGCGGGCCAAAGGTTTTGACTGTCCATCTAGTTCGCATATTGTGCCAGTCATTATTGGCGACTCTGCAAAAACAGTGGCAAAAGCTCAAGCTTTACAGAATGCAGGTTTTTATATCATGCCTGTACGCCCGCCTACTGTGCCACAGCAAAGTGCACGGTTAAGGGTTTCGTTAACTGCTCATATTCAAGCGACTGAAATTGATCAGTTGCTACAATGGGTTTAGCTCTATGACGCAATTTGAAGCCAATAAAGCACAAGTGGCCTTACGTTTTGCCCAAGCGGGGCAAAGCTATGCACAACATGCCGTGGTGCAAAAGCAGATTGCACAGCAACTGCTACTGTTGATACATCAGTATGCACCTGAAATATTGAATCAGCCCATTGATCGGGTGTTTGAAATCGGCTGCGGTTCTGGCAATTTAAGCCAGCTACTGATGCAAAATTTAGACATTCAGCATTTTTTTATCAATGATTTATATGCCGAAGTACAGCAGCATTTCCGTGATCATGCCAGTCTACATTGGTGTATTGGGGATATTGAGCGACTGGAATTTCCGCAAGGCTTGGATTTGGTCGCTTCAAGTTCGGCTTTGCAGTGGATACATGATTTAGACGCCATATTGCAACAGGTCAAACACAGCTTAAATGAGCAGGGTTTGTTTTGTTTTTCCAGTTTTGGTAGTCAAAATTTAAAAGAAATTAAAGCCCTTACGGGTCAAGGTCTCAGTTATTTATCCATCGCGGTGCTGCAGGATAAATTGCAGCAAGCAGGTTTTGAGATATTGCATCTTTCAGAGCAGACGACATCTTTATATTTTCAGCATCCTAAGCAGGTGCTTCAGCATCTTAAAGCGACAGGGGTGACTGCAACAGCATCCCAGTTTCGTTGGACCAAACAGTCCTTGGCAGATTTTTATCAAGCCTATCAACAGTTTTCACATTTAGATCAGTCGGGTCAGATTCAATATTCACTGAGTTATCACCCGATTTATTGTATTGCACGGAGAATGCCATGACGGCTTCAGTTTATTTTATCAGTGGCATTGATACGGGCATTGGTAAAACCTACACCACGGGCTACTTGGCAAAGCTATGGAATGCACAAGGACAAAAGACCATTACGCAAAAGCTGGTGCAAACAGGCAATACGGATCTATCTGAAGATATTGAGCAGCACCGTAAAATAATGGGTATGGGTTGGTTTCCTGAAGATGAAACCAAGCTCACCATGCCTGAGATTTTTACTTATCCAGCATCACCGCATTTGGCCACCAAAATTGACGGCCGAGAAATCGATTTTGATAAAATTGCCGATGCGACGCAGCAGTTGGCAGCCAAGTACGATGTTGTGCTATTGGAAGGCGCAGGCGGGTTAATGGTGCCATTGACCACGAAGTTGCTGACAATTGATTATATCGCTGCACAAAAACTGCCCGTGATTTTAGTTACGTCTGGGCGTTTGGGGAGCATTAATCACACCATTTTGAGCTTGGAGGCGGTTAAAAGTCGAGGTTTGGACTTATATGCTTTGGCCTACAACTTGAACGATGAATCGCAAGATGCGCTGATTTCTCAAGATACTGCTGAATATTTGAAAGCATATTTGGCAACCCATTTTCCAAATAGCCAGTGGATTGACATTCCTGTTGTGCAATCAGCATGATGTGATTGTTTTATTCCTCAAAGTGCGCAGAGAGTCTAATGTGTGATGCTGATTTTTTAAACCAAGCAATTCAACTTGCAAAAGAAAATGTTAAACAGGGTGGTCGTCCTTTTGGTGCTGTGATTGTGAAAGATCGCCAAGTTGTGAGTCGTGGTGTAAATCAAATTTTGACAACAGGTGATCCTACCTCTCATGCGGAACTCAACGCTTTACGTCAAGCTGCACAATATTTAAAAACTACGCAGTTAAAAGATTGCGTGGTTTATGCTAGTGGCCAGCCTTGTCCAATGTGCTTGGCGGCGATGCGAATGGCAGGTATTGAGAAAATTTTTTATGCCTATTCAAATGCAGATGCAGAACCTTATGGCTTATCAACAGCACAACTTGCGGAAAAGTTGCGATTAGATCCGCATCAGCAAAAGGGTTTAAGTTTCGTGCAGTTAAAGCCAGCTGGTGATATGGAGTTGTATGCACTTTGGCAACAAAGTCAGTCCAAAGATTTTATCCAGTAAA
>NZ_SGSS01000056.1:0-7494 GCF_004209135.1 Acinetobacter sp. WCHAc060006
CTAAATACATTTCCAGACTTATTTCTATTGATATGCTTTAACAGCATGTCTAAAGGATTACTTTTAGAAATATCGTTTTTTTGTTGATAGTGTCTATTTTTATACAGGTTTGAGGCCAAGTCTCTCCCAATTTCTTTCAACTTCAGATTTTCATTTTTTCCTGAAAGTACATCTATAATATCATTCAATTCTGATTTCAGTTTGAGCCTTTCGGTTACATTATCAGTTTGCTCTACATCTTCACATTTTAATATCTGAGTATGCCACCGATCAGGAAATATTGCGTCTTGAATAATCTTTGAATTGGGAGCTATCTTCTCTAAGATTTCTTTTAATTCAAGCTTTTCTTTCATTTGAGACGTATTCAATTGTTTCTTGAATACTCTACAAGAGAGTAAAGCTCTTACCATATTTGCTGATATTTTACTTTCATCTGGACATAATGCATCCCCGACTAACATTGAACCAAAATGCAGGTAATAGTTGGCTGTCATCTCAATAGATGAATGGCCAATAAAATGTGCCAAAATCTTCCAAACATCCTGACGTCCAGCAATACTGTCCGTATTACCCAATAAATAATTTTTAATTTTGGCAATATGATCGGGTGAATAGCCGATCCAACTTTTAATTAATGTTTCACTGCCTTTCAAAATTAAAGCTAAATTGTTTGTCGCAGTATGCCTAAAGCTATGAAAGGAATAATCGTGTGGTTCGTTATTGAATAAAGTATCAAAAATTTCCTTTGTCTTAGCACTAATAAAACGAGATGAAAAAATTTGACCAAATTCATCTTGGAAGATAAAACAGTCTTCTCCCCCTAACCATTTTTGACCAACTTTTACATTAAGATGCTTTTTGATTAGGCCAATAAATTCATTCAATTCACATTCAGTCAGCAACTCATCAAGACAAATTCCTCGTTTTGCATTCGTCGTTTTAACCTGACGATGATAATTATTATGAATTAAGATTTTGATAAATTGAGGATTGCTTGCTGTTAAATAATAATATTCCTCATTGCCAATTGTTTTAAGATCTAGCTCAATCATGACTAAATCTCTTAACCGTAATCCAAGAATCTCACCAATCCTTAAACCTGTGCGGTAAGCAAGCATACAAATTATTTTGAATATACTTTTTTGTTCTTTACTCAGTTCAACTTGGCGACCAATCAAATTATTAAAATGCGCCCACATCACTGGGGTTATATATGATGATCTACACATCTGAAGATCATCAGATTTTAACTGGTCTAAATAATTTACTCGAGGAGCATCAAAATTATGCATTAAACTTTTATGAAATTTTTTTAAATTTTTTACAGCTTTACCATAGCTATTATATTTCACCTCCCTAACATTATTTTTAGATGCTTTATTTTGTCGTTGCTTATCAACAATAAATTTTTCACTTAAAATATACTCATATGCTCCCTCAAATTGTTCTTCATCCATCTTCAGAAGATCAAGGTCATGAGTAACAACATACATAAAAAGGTCTTCAGCGAATGAGGATTTATAAGTATCCAAGGAACTCAGCGCAATTCCGTCTTTTGCTCTAGAAACATTTGAAGATTGACCGCTCACGAGGTAATCCCGATACCATGTCATCAACGCAATCTGAACACTCACTAGCGCAATATCTTTAGCTATTTTATATGTCTGATTACTATAACTTTCTTTAAGTGACTCAATATCTTCTGACAATTGTTTAATGGTCTCGGGTTTTTTTCTACCTTGAAATTGCCCTATCAATCCTTTTTTAATTTCTGCGGCACAATGATATTCTGTGCTCAGTTTTTGTATATTTTCAGACTTAGGCTTTCGAAAACTCCCGTTCGGATCATCAAATGCATTTTCGGGAGTAATCAATTTCTTTTTTAAAGATTTATTGTCTTTAAATGCATCAAGTGTCTCAAGCATTTTTAAGGTTGACAATGATAGTGCAGCGCTGTCTAACGCCCCCTTAGATAATGCTGTTGTGAAACCATCAAGCGTATTCTTTTGACTAAAATACTGCACGTAATCGACATGCTCAAATAATTGATATTTTTCCTTTGCAAAATAATCACGTAAAACACTATTTTTATCGACATCCAATATAGCCAAATCAATATATTGATCAAAGCCTTCATCATTTTGAGCATCGATAGACTCTATAAGCTGAACGAGCCTTTTTTCTCCCTGACGCCTTTCACTTTGAGTTTCAAACTCAATTATATTGATGAGTCTCACCATCATTAACAAACTAATTGATGTAAGATAAATTTGTTTAATTTGGAATGAATTATCGAGATATACTAAATTCGCATATTTCTCATTTTCTACTGGATAATTATATAAATAACCCGTTTTTGATGAACCTTGACAATATAGGGATACAAGTCCACTCGACAATTCTGATGGTTTTAACTGATCATTTGAAAAATATGCTCTGAGTGATCTTAAAATCGCCATTAAGTCTTTTTTATGACTACACCCACAATCAATAATTAGTGCCATTAAAAATTGTCGAAGAAGTAATTCCTTTTGCTCATCCGTAAAATCAGCATTAAAAACATCAGTTTTAAGCCTTTTCGGTAATTCAGTCTCCCAAAAGAAATGCAACTTGAGCTTAAACTCATGTAACCTTTGCCCTCTAAGCAACTTCATTTGCGTTGATTCAATATCTTTAATATTTGGAGCTGAATATGCTCTTTGAATAAGCTTAATTTCATATTGATCCTTTAACCACGGTAATTGTGACTCTATTTCTTGCTTTTTTTTCACACATAATTCAGACCAAAATCCCCTTAATTCTTCCAAATCTTTTTTTGAGATTTTCCTATTGCGAAAGTATTTCTCTACTTTAGCTCGATTCGAATACATTTCGTTTTGAATAAGATCATCAAGTTTCTTTTTTTCACAAGATTCCGTGATCTCATGGATAAGAAATTCTGAGATTTTTTCAAATAAAAGATTCGTCGAAGACTCTAGCTTAGTTCGAATTTTTTGTAACTCTTCATCTTTCATGATTGGCTCACCACTGATTTTAATCCCAGTCTTTTAAACAGCTGATTTACTGCATCTTGAATTTCAATCATGTAGGTGTAGGGCTGTAAAGATGAATATTTTGAAAATCCGATCTCATTTTGTTGATCGTGCGCATACCAACTCTTAAAAATCGCATCAGGCAATTCCAGAAAATTCCTTACAAAATGGCGCGTCCAATTGGGATATAACTCATCCATTTCAGGAAAGTTTTCTGATAAATAAGATGCTATATGCTTTTGTGTAAGTGGCTCCAATGTGAAGCTCATGAATTCTGAACCTTTCTTCCAATAAGAAAGGTAATAGATATGATCTGCTGTATTAGCTAGCTCTAAGGCATTAATGTTTTTGATAAATTCATCATAATGCTGTAACTCATTAACAACGAATTCGATCAGAGGTGAATAACGACCATGTGGACGAGATCTACTGCTCTTATCATGGATATATGCAATATTAGTAATAAAATCAAAATTTTCTCTGATACTAGATGCACCTATAGCAGGACGTGCACCTGAAGACAATAAACAACAAAACCAAATCCAAACACTGAAAGCATTAAATTTTTCAGCAATGTCTTGTTCTTCTTTTAAAACTTGGACAACTTTCAAGTTTAATGTATTTAAGAATTTTTTCGCATTATCAAATGACCATACACGCTGACTTCCTACGCGGGCTTGCTCTTCTACTTGAATAAATTGCGGACGATCTAAAACATTTACCTCGTTTTTATTTTGAAACCATAGATATATATACTGCTCATATACCTCATTTAACTGTTTATAAGAAAATCCCCCATACGCTAGATCAGGTTGATGTGAAACCTGTCTACCGATTAAGAAATTTTTTGTAAGATCATCTTTACATATACGGTTCAAATGAAAGGAAAGTTGTAAAGCAATTGAAGTAACTGATATCGGGCCTATACGACGATGATAAAACCATTCTGATAAAGACTTTTCGAAATCTGTATTCGTTAGATTGGAAAGGTTAGCCTCTCTAATTCTATCAATCCACATAGCAGGAATTTGAAATGCCCAAGTTGTATGCTCGTTATATTTATTGTCTTTTTTAGCAATTTGACCTTTCAAATTTTTATTTACATTTGCATCAACGATCCACAAATAATAGGCACGATTGGGGCTACGTTTTAATTGCTTAGTTTTTAGCAATTGGTCGATATCTTGAAATATAACGGCACTCTGCCCGGTAAAGATTGACATCAAGCAACAAGCTGCTTTTGCAGATTCCATGATATCTTTGTTTTCATGAAGTTGGTCAAGTAAAACCTGGTTTACAATTTTTAATAAGGGTATGTCCAAATAGTAAATATTACTCACCGTTGGTTGCTGAGTTCTATCTATATGACGATTCAATCTTTGATTTGAGACAAATGGTGCTAGTCTACGCGTATCTTCATTTAGATTATAATCATACTGCTTAGAAGTCTTATCTTCATCGACTTCATCATCAATGTTATCTTTGTCATCTGAGTAATCAGACTGACTCTCGGTGACCAAAGGTGGATTATGATATGTCTGCGGATCAACGTCCAAATCCTCTATATTTTCAATCTCATCCGTCCTTTTAATTCTTACGTTGTGGCGATAACAGATATCCTCAACTGCGATTCTGTACTCGTCTAAATACCTTGTTAGAGATTTGATTATATTTTCTGAAACATTAGCATCAAGGCGCTTACAGAATTCTGTGACATGTACATTTTGGGCTTTTGCATAAGTATTGAATTCTTTAATGGTCTTAGCCGTATGATCGAACTCAATAAGATGATTAAAATATTGAGAAATTATAGGTAAAACTTCAGAAAGAAAACCTTTAAAACTTTTTTCCATCATTTTTAAAATTAGATAGAAATTATAGTTTAGCCTTTCAATTTTAGCTTGAGAGTTCTCCATATTGGACATCAACCCAATTAAAAAATTTACAACATTAAAAATTTTTAAAATATTTTGGTTAATCGAAATCTGTTTTTCTTTATTTATAACATCCAAATCTTCAACATTTTTATATAAAATGCAGATACTTGATGACCCTAAAATACTTTTATACTGGGTTTTAGATTTATTTATGTTTAAATATAAATATATACCTTCACATAAAACTTTTAATTCCCTCATAAATTCATCAGTCATATAAGTATTATGAAAATCTTTTAAATCACATGATTCTAATAGAAGCAAACCTTCTCTATATGAAGATAAAATTTCAGTTAAACAAGCACACCTTGATTTAAAAACTTCTAAATCTAATTTATTATTCATTTCAGCACTCCACAATATCAACTTTCGATTTTTCAAAAAATATTTCTAGGTAATTTAAAATAATTTATAAAATCTGTTTTATAAATTTTACTAGGAACATGATATTTATTCCTCTTCAAGATTTCCTTATTAATTAAATAAAATAAATTTTCATCTTCTAATTTAGTTAAATAATCAAAAAGTTCCTTATAGAAGTTAATTCTATATTCACATTTTATTTTGTGACTTTGAAGATAAGTAAATAGCTCTAACCAAAAAATATAGTTAGCTTGATTCTTAAACCAATCTTCATTACTTTTAGCTTCAATAGATAAAAGATACGTATGTTGTGTAAGACTCAAATAGTCTTTCTTAACGCGAGTAATCATTGACTTTTTCAGTCGATCTTTTGCATTTTTTTGATCACCTACCTCAACATTAGTAAGCTTTATTGTCTGGTCGATTATGTCGGAGAATTTTCTTAGCGAACTTTCAGTTAATTTGGCTTGTTGCCGGTCCGATAGCTTAAAACTCTTCTTTGGTTTAGCTTGTTTTTTGGACATTATTAGCTCCAAATTCATCATTCTAAAAATTTCATAAAGGCTTTTTTTGAGCATGAGAAATCTTAGGACCTAAATCTCAATCAAATTTAAGCTAATGATATTTTTAAAAAATCAATTATAAATTTTTTCTGGATGAGCTAGCTTTTCTTGTTATTGCGTGTCTTTTTTATATCAAATGCAATAAGCCTTAATAACAAGAAAAACTGTCTCGATTTTTCTAGGCTTCTTCTTTGACACAAGCAAATTTGTAGACTTCCGCCTTACTCCAACGAAGACTACGTCCATGCCTAATAGGATTAATAGGCCCATTTTCGTACAATGCCCATTTACGCAGTGTTTGTTCTGCATACCCTAATAAACGAGCAGCTTCACTAGTAGATAGCAATAATCTATCTTCGGTAATTTGTTTAACTTTATGTTTCATGTTGATTAAGGTATCTGAATTAATATATTTATATAAAACTAAACTTTTTAAGTAATTCATATACATCTGAAACTTTTTTATGATTTCATAATACTAAAGAAGATTTAAAAAAACCCAGAATAAAAACCATGGCATTGATTTATATGAGATATTTTTGATGAAAATATGGAACCACAAAAGTAAAATGAGTACCTTCCAAGGGACTGTCAATCTCATTATCTTCAACAGCACTCAGTTCGGAAGAATCGGTCTAACAAACCAAAATTCTTTATATACTTTCTATTACTTAATTAAAAAATATAAAAATTATAATTTTACTGTTCAAATAGAACCTCATTAAAAACCATTAAACATAATAATTAGACCTCTTGCGAAAGTATTATTTTGACTATTTTAGACTTTGATATTTATTTAAAAATCAAAGCTTACCACTGATTAAATTTTGACTAACGCAAGATATCTATTATATTTATTATATTTATTATTTTTTTGCAATATATTATTTAACTATACTCCTTAAACATCATTATTTAAAATCACAATATACTAAAGAATAAGATTACAATTAAAAATTTATCATACAGTTGACCTACTTCATTACAATAACACAATAACAGGTTAAGTTAATATATCAATTGGGTTTAATTTTTATATTTTATCAGCAGTGTAAAATATACCTATAGCAGTATTAAAAGTAACCCAATAGTTAATATAACGTCATTTTAAAATACTCAAAAATTTTATTTTTAGCACAAGAAGTAACAGTCCACACACCGTATAAACAAGGTTTATTATTTTAATTTAACAAAGGCTTTGTTGCACAAAGATTTCATAACTATATGATTTTAAAAGTTTTGATTATTTTTTGATCCAAAATTAAATTTATTTAAATCAGATGCTTACATATTTATGCAACAAAGCCTTTAACAAATCAAAAACTTGTAGTATCTAAAAATACAATGCGTAAATATTTACAGCTCAAGTTCACACTACAGTATCGGCTTATAACCTAGAATATGTATTCTTGACTTATATAAACTTTATTTGCTCGAACGCATAAATGCTGTTTATCCTGAATGGATTCCTGCCGTTGTGTTCTACCAAGAAGTTTTAGAGTTTGAATAGGCTTTGTTGCACAAACCTATCTGTAAAGGCTTTTTCAGCGATATAATTTTCAAATGAAGAAGCCTACACACAAAATCTACCGCACAACT
>NZ_SGSS01000057.1:0-7215 GCF_004209135.1 Acinetobacter sp. WCHAc060006
AAAAGAAAAGGCCAGTGTGTTCCCCATACACACTGACCTATTTTCTAAGCGTTATTGTGAATATTGTTGTTATCAATATTCTCGTTTTATAGGAACTTTGGATGCTAACACCGGAGTTCCTTTTTTTATCTGCAAGATAAGAATCAAAATGTCCCCAAGCATTTTGATCCAGTTCTTTGCCCATCGTCTATTTTTGTTTTACAACCTTATTTTTATACTTTCCCCAAGGTTGTTCTTTTCAATTGCTAAGCTTATAAGCAATAAGTATTCCAAAGTGGCGTTTCATATTAAGACTTGAATAAATTCAATCCTTTAAATTTTTTTATTAACTGCTCTTGCGTTTCCACATGCTCGGGATGGGGCACGATGCACTCAATTGGACAGACATCAACACAGGTTTGAGTTTCATAAAAACCCACACATTCTGTGCAGCGGTCTGTATCAATTTTATAGACCTTCGCACCTTCATAAATCGCTTCATTCGGGCACTCGGGTAAACACATATCGCAGTTAATGCATTTGTCAGTAATGAGTAAGGCCATAGCGAACCCAATTAAGCCTGATAAGCCAAAGAGGATGCAGAAATATCTGCCGTCGAATTTGGTAAGTTACGAATGAGCAGGGCATAAGTCATATCGACATCGGCAGGCACAGGAATATCCACGATATGGCCTGAACCTTTCGCATCTTCAATGGAATTACCTTTTTTGTCTTTAATTTCAGTCAATGTGAACGTGATGTTGCCTTTAGTGGTCATTAGTTCTAATGAATCACCCACCACAAAACGGTTTTTCACATCAATTTTGATGTAGTCGCCATTGCGCTCTAAAACTTCACCGCAGAAAATTTGGTGGTCAAAACTTGATGAACCGTTTTCATAGTTTTGATATTCGCTATGCACATGGCGGCGTAAGAAACCTTCGGTATAACCACGGTTTGCTAAACCTTCGAGCTGAGTCATCAGTGATGGGTCAAAGTCTTTGCCTTGCAGCGCATCATCAATGGCTTTACGGTAAATTTGCGCAGTACGGGCACAGTAGAAATAAGACTTGGTACGACCTTCAATTTTCAGTGAATGAATGCCTATCTTGGTTAAACGGTCAACATGCTGAACGGCACGTAAGTCTTTAGAATTCATGAAATATGTGCCGTGTTCATCTTCTTCGGCAGCAAAAGCTTCTTCGTCATTACGTTGTAATAACACTGGTTCAGAAACTTGGTTTTGCGCTTGCATGTGCAGTTCATCTGCATCTTTTGAGCAGCAACCAGATTTTTTTGCTGTATCAATATTTTGTACAGGAATCACATCGCCATTGGCATCTTCAGCGGTTTCAGACACTTTGTATTCCCAACGGCAAGCATTGGTACATGCACCTTGGTTGGCATCGCGTTTGTTCATGTAGCCAGATAACATGCAGCGGCCTGAATAGGCCATGCAGAGTGCGCCATGAACAAAGACTTCAATTTCCATGCCCGGGACTTGCGTTTTAATTTCTTCGATTTCTTCAATCGACAGTTCGCGTGACAAAATCACACGGGTTAGACCCATTTTTTGCCAAAATTTAACCGTTGCCCAGTTTACGGCATTGGCTTGAACTGAAAGGTGAATGTCAATTTCAGGGAAGTTTTCGCGCACCATCATAATCAAACCAGGGTCTGACATGATCAGTGCATCAGGCTTCATTTCAATGATTGGTGTAAGGTCACGAATAAAATTTTTTAATTTTGAGTTATGCGGCTGGATGTTGACCACCACATAAAACTTTTTACCCAAAGCATGGGCTTCGTTAATGCCAATTTGTAAGTTGTCATGATCGAACTCGTTGTTACGAACACGTAAGCTATAACGTGGCTGACCTGCATAGACGGCATCTGCACCGTATGCGAAAGCATAGCGCATGTTTTTCAGTGAGCCGGCAGGTGATAAGAGTTCAGTTACAGTCGTGATGCTCATGACAAAAATTAAGGCATATAAAAAATATGGCTTTATTGTATGAATCTAAAAAAATGATTCAACCTAGTAAAAAGCTCGGAATTATAGATCCAAAACACTGTTATTTTCACCGAATAGCGAATAATATATATGCATATTCGAATATGCATATATATTATGGATCAACTGAATTTTTTTAAATGTTTGTCAGAGCAAACGCGTCTCGACATATTGACTATTTTGCTGCTGCGCGGTGAAAGCTATGTCTGTGATTTGATGACTGCCTTAGATTTAAGCCAGCCGAAAATATCCCGTCATTTGGCCTTATTACGCAGTGCCAAAATTTTGCAAGATCGCCGCCAAGGGCAGTGGATTTATTATCAAATTCATCCTGAATTAGAAACGTGGTGTGTCGATATTTTGAAACTAACGCTGCAGCATAATCCACGTGCAGAGCAATTTAAATGTACTGAAAATGCAGCGCCATGTTGTGACTAATATTAAGAGTAACACTATGAATTTTTTATTTTTATGTACAGGTAATAGCTGCCGCAGTATTTTATCGGAAGCGCTTTTTAATGCACGTGCACCGCAGGGCTTTAGTGCGTGCAGCGCAGGCAGTCAGCCTTCAGGTAAGGTGCATCCGCTGTCATTAAGAACCTTGCAAAGTTTGAATATTTCCACAGAAGGTTTGTGGAGCAAAAATATGCAAGATTGCGAACAGTTTAATCCTGAAATTGTGGTGACGGTATGCGGTTCTGCCGCAGAAGAGCCTTGTCCATTATATTTAGGCAATGCGATTAAAGTGCACTGGGGCTTAGAAGATCCTTCACATTTAGATTGCGAAGATGATGAAAAAATGCAGGCATTTATGCAGACAGTAGAGCATATTCAACGTCGTTTTGATGCCTTTTTTGCCTTGGATTTAAACCAATTAAGCAAAGAAGATTTAATTATTGAGCTGAATAAAATTGGTCGGATTGATTAATTAAATCGCAATTCTGCAAAAATAGAAGCCTGTTTTTTGTACATGGCTTTTAATTTTTGCGTCTTAGATTGATAAGTTGAAGATATGCAAACTGCAAAATTATCCTTTTTAGATCGTAATCTCACGCTGTGGATTTTTATTGCCATGGCACTGGGTATTTTGATCGGTTATTTATTTCCGCAGGCATCAACTGCTTTAGAAAGTATAAGCTTAGGCACGGTTAATTTACCGATTGCCATTGGTTTGATTCTGATGATGTATCCACCTTTGGCAAAGGTGGATTACGCCAATTTGCCGCAAGTGTTTCAGGATAAGCGAACGTTGGTGTTGTCACTGGTACAGAACTGGCTGATTGCACCGTGTTTAATGTTCGCCTTAGCGATTATTTTCTTACAGAATTATCCTGAATATATGATGGGGCTGATTTTAATTGGCTTGGCGCGCTGTATTGCGATGGTGTTAGTGTGGAATAACCTTGCTTGCGGTGATAATCAATATGTGGCTGCCTTGGTGGCATTTAACAGTATTTTCCAAATCCTGTTTTTTAGTACATACGCATGGTTATTCTTAAGCTTCTTGCCGCCATATTTTGGTGTGGCAGGGCAAGTGATTGATGTCGGTTTTTGGACTATTACCAAAGCGGTGCTCATTTATTTGGGCATTCCATTTTTATTGGGCTATCTCAGCCGGACACTTTTGGTGAAACAAAAAGGACTAGATTGGTACCAAAATAAGTTTATTCCAAAAATCAGTCCGCTGAGTTTATTGGCACTGCTGTTTACCATCGTGGCGATGTTTAGTCTAAAAGGCGGTGAAGTGCTAAGTCTGCCAATGGATGTGCTGCGAATTGCCATTCCACTGACCATTTACTTTGTCGTAATGTTTTTCATTAGCTTCTTTATGAGCAAGTGGATAGGTAATGACTATGCCAAAACCACGGCGATTTCATTTACCGCAGCAGGCAATAACTTTGAATTGGCGCTTGCAGTGGCGATTGCCACTTTTGGATTGGCATCACCAGTGGCATTTACCACCATTATTGGGCCATTGGTGGAAGTGCCTGTGCTGATTGCTTTGGTCAGCGTGTCTTTATGGCTGCGTAAAAAATATTTTTCAAATACAGGGGCAAAGGCTGAATGAGTACTGATTTATCAAAGACTGATCTAGCTAATACAGATCTTCCAAACATTGAGATGGACTTGCTTGAGCAACCGACCTTTGCAAATGTGCAGGCGCAAGAACTTGCGCATCCACCACGGATTTTATTGCTGTATGGTTCAAACCGTGAACGTTCTTATAGTCGTTTAGCAGTGATTGAAGCGGGTCGTATTCTTGAACATTTTGGTGCTGAGGTGAAAATTTTTCATCCTAAAGGTTTGCCTTTACCTGAAGATGGCGATGCGACACATCCGAAAGTGCAAGAATTACATGAGCTATTGGCTTGGGCGGAAGGGATGGTGTGGTGCAGTCCTGAGCGTCATGGTGCGATGACTTCTATTTTAAAAGCGCAAATTGATTGGATTCCATTGGCTGCTGGGGCAATTCGCGCCACGCAAGGAAAAACCCTGGCCTTGATGCAAGTGTCTGGCGGTTCGCAATCTTTTAATGCGGTCAATCAAATGCGCATTTTAGGCCGTTGGATGCGTATGATCACCATTCCAAATCAATCTTCTGTGCCGAAAGCCTTTTTGGAGTTTGAGGAAGATGGCCGTATGAAAGCGTCGAGTTTGTATGACCGAATTGTCGATGTGATGGAAGAGTTGTATAAGTTCACGTTATTGACCCGTGGGCAGTCAAGTTATTTGACCAACCGCTATTCAGAACGTAAAGAGTCGGCAGCTGAATTGTCTAAACGTGTTAATCAAAAATCAATTTAATACATGATTTGATGCCGCTTATTCAGCTTCAAGCTGTTTTAAGATTTGGCAATGATCAATGGTGCTTTGTGCATTGCAAGATTGGCGGAGCTGCTGTAATTCCTGTTGGAATTTATGCAGTTCTGCCAATTTTTTTTCGACTTGTGCTAAATGCAGATCAATAATTTCATTCACCGCCTGACAGTTTTGCTGTGGTTGCTGTTCGAGTTCAATTAAAGTTTCAATTTCTTTTAAAGATAAATCAAGCGCACGGCAGCGCTGAATAAACAGCAGGCGTTTTAAGGCATCTTCAGAATAATAACGGTAATTATTGTCCGCCCGAAATGATGGTTGAATCAATTGTTTGCTTTCATAAAAACGAATGCTGTCGGTACTTAAGCCGGTCTTTTTACTCAGTTCGCCAATTTTATAAGTTGCCATGCTTGACCTTGGAGTTACTCGAGGGTTTTTAATGACTATAACCTGATCAATACTGAAATGCATGGGAGTTTTGTATGGCTTGTACTTGCAGTCATGAACCCGCACCGCCAAAGCCAAATAGTAAATTTCGCACTGCGCTTTGGATCGCTTTATTTATTAACTTAGTTATGTTCTTAGTTGAGCTGATTGGCGGAGCTTATGCGCATTCAGCATCCCTTTGGGCGGACTCTTTGGACTTCTTTGGTGATGCTGTCAACTATGGTGTTTCTTTAGCTGTACTGGGGGCGAGTCTATATTGGCGTGCCACAGTTGCACTGCTAAAAGGGTTAACGATGGCGGCCTTTGGTTTTGTGGTCATTGGCAAAGTCATTTACTCTTATATGCAAGGTATCCCGCCTGAAGCGATCACCATGGGCTCGATTGGTGTTTTAGCCTTGGTGGCCAACGTGATTTCTGCGGTGATCTTATATGCCTTCCGCGATGGCGATTCCAATATGAAGTCGGTTTGGCTATGTAGCCGTAATGATGCGATTGGTAATGTGGCTGTGATCTTGGCAGCTATCGGGGTGTTTGGTACTGGCAGTTTATGGCCGGACATTATTGTGGCAGGAATTATGGCCGTATTGGGTCTAACGGGCGGTTATGCTGTGATTAAGCAAGCTTTGAAAGAGCGAAAAATAAAAGTAGAAGCACCAATGAACTGCTCTTAATTTACAATCTGCAACTTTTTTATCAATACAATTTGCTTTATAAGAGATGCGCTAGTCTTTACTCCAAGGCTAGCTGTCTATGTTTAAAAAATGTAGAATATAGAAAATGAATATAATTATGTTTTTGGGTAAAGGCTCAATAAATTAGAAAAAAGTACAGATTTACATGAAAATTGAAAGAAAATTGTTAGTGTGCTAAAGAAAATATAATCAGCATCTTTTATGATTTTATCTTTATTAGCTTTCTGTTTTTATTTAATTTTCAGTAAATATAATTTTTAAAATTACAATTAAGAATTTTTTATTATGCTAGGCAAAATACTTGCTGTATTAGAAAAATTAGGCTTATCCGCTCAAAAGCGTGCCATCCATGCGCAATTTTCCAATCCTGCTTTGAATGACGAGCTTTTTATTCAACGTATTGATGGGGAGCATGGCTTAAACCAAGGCCTGCAAGCGACCCTGATTTGCTTATCCACCAATGCATTGATTCCGCTGAAACAATTTATTGGTGTACAAGTTGCTGTTGATCAAGTGACAGATCGGGGTGAGCTCTTCCGTACTACGGGTATCATTACCGAAGCCACTCAAGGCCAGAGTGATGGTTCACTCACGCTGTATAAACTCAGTTTAGAAGACGCAACGTCGCTGTGGCATAAGCGTCGCAATAGCCGTGTGTTTATGAATAAATCAGTGCGTGATGTCAGCGAAACTATTTTTAAAGAATGGCAAAGCAAAAGTCCACTCTTTGCATCCAGTCTAATGCTTGATCTAAGTGGTTTAAGCCAAAACTATGATGTTCGGCCCTTCATCATGCAGTCGAATGAAAGTGATTATGACTTTTTAACCCGACTTTGGCGTAGTGAAGGCATTAATTGGCTCATTGATGAAGCGCAGCTGAAAGTGCCACATTCCTCAGTGCCAATTGAAAAACAAAAACTCCGCTTGATTGATGACAATAGCCAATATCAAGCACTCAGCCGTCGCAGTATCCGCTTTCATCGCTCCAGTGCCACAGAGCAACAAGACAGCATCACTAGCTTTATCGGTGAGCGTAGCATTCAACCGACAGCAGTACATGTACAACGTTGGCAAGCTGATGGCCTCAGCCAAGAAGAAGGTGCAGGTTCAGTCCAAAGCAAACATCAGTATAGCCAAAGCCAAGACAATGCCAGCTTAAGTCTAGAACAAGCATGGCATGTCAGTCCTGCATGGATGCAAGACTTAACAGGTGAAGATCAAGCCACAGCTTCATCCAACAGTCAGATTGAAAAACTGAATCAAAAT
>NZ_SGSS01000058.1:0-5888 GCF_004209135.1 Acinetobacter sp. WCHAc060006
TAAATTAAATAGGTGGCGGCAGAACCACAATGGGTACAGCCTTTTTCTAAATACACTTCTTCACTGTTGAGCCAGCAACATTGCAATGTAAAAAATGCGCGGATGGCTTCTGTGCCTAAATTATTTTGGTGCATTTCTTTTGCCTCGCAAGGATAAATGAAAAAATAAATTATTGAATGATAATTATTATCATTTATTTTGCATGATTTGTGACATAAAGTCTAATGCTGATGCATTATTTTTTATGCTAGCTCAAATCAGGCAATATGTTTAAAACTGGGTAACAAGCGTAGACTACGCTTTTTTAATCTTGAACGATGGGATGGGCGATGCTGTCTTTATTTTTGAAATATGTTATGGGGGCGGGCGTCGTGCTCCTGATTTCTATTCTTTCAAAAAGTAAGGCATTTTATATTGCAGGCTTAGTCCCACTTTTTCCTACTTTTGCTTTAATTGCACATGTGATTGTCGCGCAAGAGCGGGGCAGTGAGGCTTTAGCTCAAACCGCTTTATTTGGTTTGTGGGCATTGATTCCTTATTTTGTGTATTTGCTGGTGGTGTATGTGTTGGCAACGCGAATGTCCGTACTCTCATGTTTGAGTCTGGCGACGCTATGCTGGATCGTCGTGGCGGCGGGCCTGATTTATGGCTGGAATACTTATATGGCGAATGTGTAGCGGATTGCAAAGTTCGATTATATTGAAGGCAAATGTGAAGCCCACGTTGTGAGCTTCGTATAAGTATTATTCTGCGGTTAAGCCTGGCCATTTGGCTTGTTGGTAGGCACTGTCCCAAAACAGCCATTCTAACTCGGCACCGCGGGTATAAGCCTGATGCATTTTTTCTAAAGTATCGGCATCACAACGACTGGCTACACGGTCAATGGTTGCTAATACATTATTGACGGCTTGGTTAAATTCCTCGCCTGCATAGGTGTCGATCCATGCTTGATAAGGGTTATTCGGCACAGAATGATGCACAATGTTTTTGCCTACTTCAGCATAAATCCAAAAACATGGCAGTAAGGATGCCAATACCACGGGATAGCTTTCAGACCATGCAGTTGCCGTTAAAAATGAGCAATAATGGTGGCAAGCAAGGCTCAGTGGCGTATTGGTAAAGTCTTCGGCACTAATGTGAAAATTTTGAAAGAAGCTATTGTGCATATCACGTTCAAATACGATGGCCAATTTGGCAGCTTCGGAAAATTGAATAATATCTTCAGCATCAAAAGCTTTGGCAGCACAGACTGCTAAGGCACGTCCATAGTTCACTAAATAATGTGCATCTTGAATAATATAATGGCAAAAGGCCCCTTGCTCGAGGCGACCCTGTGCAAGTTCTTGGTTAAATGGGTGTGCCAATATTTTTTCATACAGATTGAGATTGCGTTGCCAAAGGGCTTCAGAAAAACGCATGAACATGTCCTATTTAAGCATCGTGTGCCAAGAGTAATCGATAAAGCGCAAAACACGGTTGTTGTTTTGAAAAATAAGCAGGGTGGTCAGTGGTTTTTAAACATAAAAAGGCCATAATAAGCACATTTTATGGTGTTCTTGATTAAAAGCTCACGCAATAGTCAGGTCAAATAAAAGTGAAACACAGCAAAGAACTTAGCGATAAGCAGTAAATAACGAAATCTAAGTTTTTGTTATGACTAACTTTTATGTATTCAAATACTTGTTTTAGGTCGATTGAATTATGTGGAAACATTTTGGTTTCTCTATTGTATTTACAATCGTGTGTTTAGCGATTTCTGCATATTGGGGGTTCAACCACGGACCCAATGCAGGCGTACAAGCCATGATTACTGCACTGACCATTACTGCGATTTTGGCAGTGATGGAAGTGTCTTTATCTTTTGATAATGCTGTCGTCAATGCATCCGTCCTACGAGGTTGGGATCATTTTTGGAAAATGATTTTCTTGACGGTGGGTATTGTGATTGCCGTATTTGGTATGCGTTTAGTGTTCCCAATTGTGATTGTGGCAGTGACCGCAGATATGGGCATGCTTGAAGTGGTGAATATGGCGTTAAATGATCCAACGCACTATTCTGAAAAGTTGATGGCACATCATGCTGAAATTGCAGCCTTTGGTGGCGCATTCTTGCTGTTGGTGTTTTTAAACTTCTTTTTGGATGAAGGCAAAGATACCCACTGGTTTAAGTGGATTGAACGTCGTTTAGCAAACTTGGCCAATGTTCCTGCAATGTCTGTGTTTATTGCATTGATTGCACTATTGATCATGGCAGCCAATGTGGATGAAAGCAAACGCTTAGTTGTGACGATGGCCAGTATTTGGGGCATCGTGATTTATATTGGCGTGCAAGTTTTAAGTCACTTATTGGGTGGCGAGCCAGAAGTAGATGAAAATGGCAATGCTATTGGTCATGACGCAAATGGTGCACCAACAGGTCTGATTAAAGCCGGCATTGGTGGCTTTATTTACCTTGAAGTTTTAGATGCATCATTTAGCTTTGACGGTGTGATTGGTGCATTTGCGATTACCTCAGATGTAGTCATCATTATGCTTGGTCTTGCCATTGGTGCGATGTTTGTACGTTCAATGACGATTTACTTGGTCGATAAAGGCACCTTGGATGCGTATATTTTCCTTGAACATGGTGCGCATTATGCGATTGGCGCTTTAGCATTCATTATGCTTGCAAGTGGTACAGGTGTACACATTCCAGAAGTGGTTACAGGCTTGATTGGTGTAGCCTTTATTGTTTGGGCGGTGATTGCGTCAATTCAGTACAAAAAGCGTCAGGAACAACTCGGTTAAGTTTGATTTAAGAAAAACCAATACAATGAAAAGGGTGCAGTCATGCGCCCTTTTTTATTGCCTATGAGTCATCAATACATCTGCATTGGTGGCAGGAATGATGTACGATAGTTGCACCAGTTTTCCTTTTAAATTTTCGCTTATTGATATGATGAATGCCTTAGAACGTCGCTCAACCTTTGCCCTAAGCAGTATTTTTGCATTGCGCATGTTGGGTTTGTTCATGATTATCCCCGTATTTTCAGTTGCGGGACAGTCTTATCAATATGCAACGCCTGCGCTGATTGGTTTAGCGGTCGGGGTGTATGGTTTAACCCAAGCGATTTTACAAATTCCATTTAGCTTAATTGCAGACCGCTATAGCCGTAAGCCTTTGGTGGTGATTGGTCTATTGCTTTTTGCTTTAGGTGGTGCTGTAGCGGCCATGTCTGAAACCATTTACGGTGTCATTATTGGTCGTGCGATTGCTGGCGGTGGTGCTGTATCAGCAGTGGTGATGGCGCTTTTGGCGGATGTCACTCGAGAGGAACAACGCACCAAAGCAATGGCGGTCATGGGGATGAGCATTGGCTTATCCTTTGTGGTGGCATTTAGCCTAGGGCCGTGGCTCACCAGCTTGGTGGGAATTTCAGGTCTATTCTGGGGCACAACTGTGATGGGCTTGGCTGCCATTTCTATGCTTTTGCTGGTGCCGAAAGTAACGCGTCATCATCGAAATTTTCAGCAAGGTTATCTCACACAGCTCAAAGAAGTACTCAAAATGCCAGACCTCAACCGTCTGCATGTATCGGTATTTTCCTTGCATTTATTACTCACTGCGATGTTTATTTATGTGCCATCTCAGCTGATTGATTTTGCAAAAATCCCGTTATCGAGTCATGGTTTGGTGTACTTGCCATTATTGGTTATTAGCCTGTTTTTTGCATTCCCAAGTATTATTTTGGCGGAAAAATATCGCAAAATGCGCGGTATTTTTCTTACCGCCATTGGTGGGATTATTTTAGGCTTATTGGTGCTGATCTTTGGTTTTGAATCCAAATACATCTTGCTTACAGGCTTAGGTTTATTCTTTATCGCCTTTAATGTCATGGAAGCATTGTTACCGTCTTGGCTATCTAAAGCTGCGCCTATTCAGTCTAAAGCGACAGCAATGGGCGTGAATGCCAGCAGTCAGTTTTTGGGTGCTTTCTTTGGAGGCATGCTGGGTGGGCAGTTACTTCAAATGCAAAATACTGCGATGGGCTGGGGCATTTTGTCTGCGATCGCTATTCTTTGGCTATTGATTAGCTTTGGTTTGGCACAGCCACGCTATTTATCTTCAATGGTTTTTCGTTTGCCTGAGGGCAAAGAAACAGATGAATGGACTTCTCAGCTTTTAGCAATTCGTGGTATTGAAGAGGTCGTGGTAATGGCCGACCAGCAAGTAGCGTATGTGAAAGTCGATAAGCAGCTCATAGATGAGTCAGCGCGACAACACTTAACGCAGTTGTTCGGGAAAGAGCTAGCCATTTAAGCATAACTCTTATAAAGTAAATAATAGAAACAAATAGGAAGAATACGTCTGATGCGTGGTGTAAATAAGGTCATTTTAGTTGGTACTTTAGGTCGTGATCCTGAAACCAAAACTTTTCCAAATGGCGGCTCTTTGACTCAGTTCTCAATTGCAACAAGCGACTCGTGGACTGATAAAAATACAGGTGAACGTAAAGAACAAACAGAATGGCACCGTATTGTATTGCACAATCGTTTAGGCGAAATTGCACAGCAATACCTACGCAAAGGTTCAAAAGTTTATATTGAAGGTTCACTACGTACGCGTCAGTGGACAGACCAAAATGGTCAAGAGCGCTACACGACTGAAATTCGTGGCGAACAAATGCAAATGCTAGACAATAACCGTCAGCAAGGCGAACAAGGCCAAGGTTTTGAACAGCCACGTTTTAACAACAATAATGGCGGTCAGCAAGGTGGTTACGGCCAGCAGGGCGGTTATGGTAATGCTAACCAAGGCGGTCAAGGTGGCTATGGTGGTGCTCAGCAAGGTGGTTTTAACAATAACCAATCAAATGGTTATGGTAACAACAACCCAGCTGCATTTGCGCCAAAACCACAAGCGGCACCTGCGGCTGCACCAGCAGATTTAGATGACGACCTTCCGTTCTAGATCATATGTTCAATTAATTTGTTAATTTATTTGAGATGTAATTGTTTTAAATATATTTAAAATTAATTATTTAAACAGAAAAATAGCTTCTTTTATTTTGTTAATAATTGAGGCTATTTTTTTAACTATAGAAAATGTTAATTTAAAAGTGCATATATAATTTATTTTGTTAAGTTAATGTGTTAAAAAAGAATGTATCAAGGTTGGAAGTTTTATGAGATGGATGTAGAGGTAATCTTGCATGATTCTGGAGAGTTGTTGCCTATACTCTTAGATGATGATGGTATGCCAATACCCTTACCAAATGAGTTTATTCTCTCCAAAAGGCATGCAAGCTCTAATACGCTCATTAGGAACCTAAGAGAAATAAAACTATTATACGAATGGTTTCAAATTCATAAGATTGACTTGCATGAAAGGCTGATCCACAAGAAACCCTTTACTGAAGCTGAAATTATAGGAAGTCTTGTAGAGTTTCTAAGAAAAGATCATGACAAAAGACATAAAACAATAAAGATTGCAGTCAAGCCAGATACGTTCAATCAAAGACTCATCACGATCAAACAATTTCTAAGTTGGTATATTGAGATGTACATCGGGACGTTACCTTTTACATCAGATCGCTATCAATTCTACGTCACATACAAGACGAGACTTATTTCTTTACTTGATCGCTGTTTTATAAATTCTCCACCAATCAATAAAAGTCTTAGCAAGGGTTTGAGTAGTAGTGAGCAATCTAATCTTATTAAGTTAATTAAACCTCAGAAGGGAAGTCAAAATCCGATTGAATATAGAAATTATATTATGGTGATGCTGATGCTTTCTTTTGGATTACGCCCTGGAGAGCTATTGAGCTTAAGAGTGGAAGACGTACAGGTTGGAGGTATCTCTTCTATCAAAGTACATCGTCGTCCACCAGATGTTAACGACAAAA
>NZ_SGSS01000059.1:0-5366 GCF_004209135.1 Acinetobacter sp. WCHAc060006
ATCGCGAGTGGGTCAGGGTGGGACGGCTTAAAAACCCTTGTTGCAATGGCAACCAGGCTGACCGCCACCATGGCCGACGATCCGCTCAATCATGTGCTCGACGGTTATCACCGCTTCCGCCGATACGCTCCACGCATGTTGCGCCTGCTCGATCTGCGAGCTGCGCCCGTTGCACTGCCGCTTCTGGAAGCGGTGACGGCCCTTCGTACCGGTTTGAACGATGCCGCGATGACCAGCTTCTTGCGGCCCAGCTCGAAATGGCATCGCCACCTTCGGGCCCAGAGGGCTGGCGACGCTCGCCTATGGGAGATCGCGGTGCTGTTCCATCTGCGCGATGCGTTCCGCTCCGGAGATGTCTGGCTTACTAGGTCCCGGCGCTATGGCGATCTGAAACACGCACTCGTTCCGGCACAATCCATCGCGGAAGGCGGTCGTCTCGCTGTGCCATTGCGGCCGGAGGAATGGCTGGCAGACCGGCAAGCTCGCCTCGACATGCGGTTGCGCGAGCTTGGCCGTGCCGCTCGCGCAGGCACGATCCCGGGCGGGTCGATTGAAAACGGCGTTCTGCATATCGAGAAACTCGAAGCCGCCGCGCCGACAGGCGCCGAAGATCTGGTGCTCGATCTCTACAAGCAGATCCCGCCCACGCGCATCACCGATCTCCTGCTGGAGGTGGATGCGGCGACCGGCTTCACCGAAGCGTTCACCCATCTGCGCACAGGAGCACCCTGCGCTGACCGGATCGGGCTAATGAACGTTATCTTGGCGGAAGGGATCAACCTCGGCTTGCGCAAAATGGCGGATGCGACAAACACCCACACCTTCTGGGAATTGATCCGCATTGGACGGTGGCATGTCGAGGGCGAAGCCTATGACCGGGCGCTGGCCATGGTGGTCGAGGCACAGGCAGCGTTACCCATGGCCCGGTTCTGGGGCATGGGCACGTCGGCTTCGAGCGACGGACAGTTCTTCGTCGCTACAGAGCAAGGTGAGGCCATGAACCTGGTCAACGCGAAATATGGCAATACCCCGGGCCTGAAAGCCTATAGCCACGTCTCCGACCAATATGCGCCGTTCGCAACCCAGGTGATTCCTGCAACGGCAAGCGAAGCGCCTTACATCCTCGATGGCCTGCTGATGAACGATGCTGGACGCCATATCCGCGAGCAGTTCACCGACACGGGCGGCTTCACCGATCACGTCTTTGCCGCATGTGCCATTCTCGGCTACCGGTTCGCTCCGCGCATCCGCGACCTGCCATCCAAACGGCTCTACGCGTTCAATCCGTCGGCCGCCCCGGCGCACCTGCGAGCGTTGATCGGCGGAAAGGTCAACCAAGCCATGATCGAGCGCAATTGGCCCGACATCCTGCGCATCGCCGCCACCATTGCTGCCGGGACCGTCGCGCCAAGCCAGATTCTGCGGAAACTCGCCTCCTATCCGCGGCAGAACGAGCTCGCGACAGCCCTGCGGGAAGTCGGTCGCGTCGAGCGCACCCTGTTCATGATCGACTGGATTCTGGATGCCGAACTCCAACGGCGTGCCCAGATCGGGCTCAACAAAGGCGAAGCTCATCATGCGCTGAAGCGGGCAATCAGCTTCCACCGCCGCGGTGAAATCCGCGACCGTTCCGCCGAAGGCCAGCATTACCGCATCGCCGGCATGAATCTGCTCGCCGCCATCATCATCTTCTGGAACACCATGAAGCTCGGCGAGGTCGTTGCAAACCAGAAACGCGATGGAAAGCTGCTATCGCCCGATCTCTTGGCCCATGTTTCGCCGCTCGGATGGGAACACATCAATCTCACCGGAGAATATCGCTGGCCAAAGCCTTAGCGTAGGATTCCGCCCCCTCCCGCAAACGACCCCATTTTGTGATTTTGAATTAGATAATAATAAGTGATCGGCTTTGCTAATTGATGTTTTTGCTGTTGTCAGCTTAAAAGCTGAACAAGATTAAATAATGGAAATTTGATATGAATATGCGCATTCGTTTGATTGCAGGCGCAATCACCGCACTCATCGTGGGCTTTGGTTTTATGGCCTATGATAAATATACAGGCCGTGAATGGGTCGTCTCACCTGATCAGATTGAAGCGGCTCAAAGCAGTGGTAAAGCGGGTGTGGAAACACGTCCGGGCACGGTTGCGGTACGTGCAATCCGCAGCGAAGATGCGGATATACTGCCATTTAAATGGCTTGGTTATGGTTTGGTTGCAGGGTTCTTTGTCGTCTATTCAACACGCAAACCAAAAGCTGCACCAAAAGCATAATCTTTAAGTTAATCATTTTAAAAGCCTCGCTTTGCGGGGCTTTTTTATGTTGCATCTGCTAAGTTATTTTGTGGCTTTCTTCATTTCCAGACCGGAAATTAAAGCATCCAATCCATATTCAAAGGCAAAATCGGCACCTTCCGCATCGAATGTATCAAAGGCATGAGATAGAAACTGTGATGGCTGTGCAGGGGCTTCTTTTGAGGCTTGTTTGCGTTCAGAACTATCTTCGAGGGCTGCTTGCTGCTCACTGACAGAGCCCGTCGTATAATGACTGACAATCACTAATGCCCGTACGGCATCGGGCTGTTCAAATCCGCTCTCACATAAAAATCTGATCTGTTTTTCCACGCGCTCATATTGCGCACTGGTTGGGCGTGTGCCCGCATGAATGCGTGCGCCATCACGATAAGAAAGCAGTGCGCTACGAAAGCTGAGTGCATTTTCTTTTAAAAAGACACGCCAGTCTTCTCCTGTCTGAGGCACGGTGCGGGTGTGATTTTTTTCTAACATGGCTTCAGATAAGGCATCAAGCAGGGCGCGCTTATTGCGAAAATGCCAATAAAGAGCAGGTTGCTGCACCTTCAGGCGCTCGGCCAATTTTCGCGTTGTTAAATTGTCAACACCGACTTCGTTGAGAAGTTCAAGTGCAGCCTGAATAACGGTCTCACGATCCAATTTGGTCATTTTATTGCATTACCTCTTGACAATTTATCGTTGATAAAGTTTATTATCGCCAACTTATCAATGATAAATAAAAGTCACATCTATGTCAAAATCACTTATAACCGCACTCATTGTTGTCGCGCTTGATGCGATTGGTTTGGGATTAATCATGCCGGTGGTTCCGGCTTTATTAAATGAATTTGTACCGGCAGAGCAAACAGCATTTCACTATGGTGTTTTTTTATCGCTTTATGCGTTTATGCAGGTCTTTTGCGCGCCCGTTTTAGGGCGGTTATCTGACCGCTATGGACGGCGGATTATTTTGCTGGTTTCATTTTTAGGTGCCACGATTGATTATAGCATAATGGCGGCAGCGCCTGTTTTATGGGTGCTTTATATCGGCCGGATTATCTCAGGTGTTACCGGAGCAACTGGTGCAATCGCGGCATCAATTATCGCTGATACAACTAAACAGGAAGAACGTGCGCGTTGGTTTGGTTTTATGGGGGCGTGTTTTGGTGCAGGTATGATTGCAGGGCCTGCTATTGGCGGTGTTCTTGGTGATATATCTGTGCATGCGCCCTTTGTGGCAGGGGCTCTTCTCAATGCAATTGCCTTTTGTTTGGTGGCTTTCTTGTTGCCCAAAACGCCGTCACAACCGCCTGAAGGACAGCCAGCCAAAATCAATTTGTTTGAAGGCTTTCGCTTCAATTTTGCAGTTCAGGGACTTGCCAGCTTTTTTGCGTTGTTTTTTCTTATGCAGCTGATTGGGCAGGCGCCCGCCGCTTTGTGGGTGATTTATGGCGAACAGCGCTTGAATTGGGATATTGGCACAGCAGGTGTGTCGCTGGCCGTTTTTGGTGCAGCACATACATTCGTACAAGCTGTTTTAACCGGCACTCTTTCAAAGCGACTGGGTGACCGCGGTGTGTTGCTGCTTGGAATGGGCGCTGATATGTGCGGGTTTTTATTGCTGGCTTTTATCACGCAAAGCTGGATGGTTCTGCCGGCAATTTTTATGCTGGCCACAGGCGGCATTGGTATGCCTGCTTTGCAGGCCATTATTTCAGGTCTTGTTTGCGATGAAAAACAAGGTGCTTTACAGGGAACTTTAACGGGGTTGACGAATATAACCTCGATTATCGGGCCGGTCGGATTTACGACGCTTTATGGCTTAACCGCGGGGCAGTGGGATGGTTGGGTTTGGCTCGTCGCAGCAAGCCTTTATCTTATTGCTATACCATTATTGCGCCAGTCAGCCAGTTTATTGCGATCTTAAAATCTTGGCGGGAGATCAAGCAATCCCGCCAATAAAACCGCTGAGTTCATCAAGACGCACCATTGCCATGCGCATGGTGCCACGGCAATTTTGAGCTTTGCAGCGTGCGCGTCGTTCAACTTCGTCCAAATATAATTGCTCGTGTCCTCGAATTGAGCTGATCATTGCCTTTAGGTTTCAATCCCTTGACGATTGCAGGAGTCCCGTCTGGCAATGAAACTTTCCAAACGAGGCTGGAAAAGGTGTCCGCAATGAGAACAGGTTGCGAAACGTGCCAATGAGCAGGAAAAACAGGCGGCATGAACATCAACCCCAAGTCAGAGGGTCCAATCGCAGATAGAAGGCAAGGCGTTCGCGGTCGGGGGCTTCGATCCCCAATACATTGAATAGGACAGCGAAGGCGCGCTCTGCTTCATCTGGCGCTGCCCAGTTCTCTTCGGCGTTAGCAATCATGAGTGCCAAATCGGCATAGCGATCTGCTGTTCCGAGCCGCCCAAGGTCGATCAGACCCGTGCATTGAAGAGTTTTAGGGTCCACCATGAAGTTCGGCATGCAGGGATCACCATGGCAAACAACCATATCGGTGCGCTCTTGGTCGAGCCGCACCGGTAGCTCTCGTTCGACACGAGCCAAAAGATCGAGCTGCGGCGTACTCTTGTCCTCGTCCGGTAAGAAGTCGGGATTGACGGCATTGCGGGACACCACATCAACGGCGCGTCCGAACATTCGCGACAGCCTGCGCTCAAACGGACATTGATCAACCGATAGGCTGTGAACAGCGCCAAGTTGCTGCCCCATTGACGGCCACGCTTTGAGCAAATCCGCTCCAGACAGATCAGCCGCCGGTACTCCCGGAATTGCCGTTATCACCAAGCATGCACCCTCCTGTTCCTCCTGCCAGTTGATCACCTCGGGGCAAGCCACACCTCGACCTTTGAGCCAAATGAGGCGGTCACGCTCTCCAGCGAGCTCACCGCGGCGGGAAGCAGGTGCGATTTTCGCGAAGGCATGCCCGTCACCACGTCGAAAAACAAAATCACCAGATTCTCCGCCTCTGACAGGCAACCAGTCAGAATGCGATTCACCAAAAAAAATATTAGTTCGATTCAATGGAGGTTCCTTCAGTTTTCTGATGAAGCGCGGAGGTG